>JAGOVZ010000279.1 GCA_018060485.1 Ottowia sp.
GGGCGCGCTCGCGGCGTCGCCGTTCGATGTCGGCGCGCGCCGCTTCGGCCTCGGCGTCGACCGGCGCGTCCACAGGCTCGGCTTTTGACGGCGCCACCTCGTCCTCCAGCCCGTCCAGCGTGCCGAAGCCGGTGTGGCCGGAATGGCTGCGCAGCGCGCCCAGCTCGACGCTCTGGCGCTGCATTTCGGCCCAGAAGGTGGGCAATTCCAGCGCCTCGCGGAACTCGGTGATGCTGCGGATGCGCTCGTCCGGGTGCACCGTCAGCGCGCGGTCGATGGCGCGCGCAAACGCCGGCGAAATCGCCAGCCCCGGCGTATCGGCCAGGCGCGGCAGCGGATCTTTCAACAGGCGCGAGACCGAGGCCGTGACCGGCCGGCCGGTGATGGCGTAGTGCAGCACCGCGCCCAGGCTGTACACATCCGTCCTGGGCCTTGCTCGAGCACGCTGTCGTACTGCTCGATCGGCGCGTAGCCGGGCTTGACGATCACCGTCAGCGCCTGCGTGGCGTCGCCCATGGCCTGGCGCGCGGCGCCGAAGTCGAGCAGCATCGGCACGCCCGAATCCAGGATCATGATGTTGTCGGGCGAGATGTCGCGGTGGTAGCAGCGCTGCGCGTGCAGCAGCTCCAGCGCGTCGAGGATCGGCGCCAGCATCTGCTTGAGCCAGGCCTCGCTGCCGACCAGCTTGGGCTGCTCTTCACGCAGCGCGCGCAGCGTGCGGCCCTGGCACAGCTGCATGGCCATGTAGGCGGTGTTGTTCTGCGGCCAGAAGCGGTAGACGCGGATCAGCGCCGGGTGGTCGAACTGCGCCAGCAAGCGCGCCTCGTCCAGAAAGCTGTCCAGCCCGCGCTGAAGGGGTGCCGGCGACCGACGCCTCGCGCGGCACCACGCTGCCGTCTGGCGTGCGGGTGGCGATGGCGCCGGGCATGTATTCCTTGATGGCGACCGTGCGGCGCAGCGACTTGTCGTGCGCCTTGTAGACGATGGCAAAGCCGCCTTCGCCCAGCACGCCGCGCAGTTCGAACTCGCCCAGCCGCGTGCCCGCGGCCAAGCTGTTGGCGGTGGCGGCCAGCGTATCGGGCGTTTCGGTCTCGGCGGGCGGCGGCAGTGTGACAGGGGCGTTCATGCAATAAGTCGAAGTCGGCTGGCGCCATGTTGGGGGCGCCGCGCAGGTGCGAGCGTAGGCCGATGGCTCGTGAAAATGTATGCTTAGGGAGTAATTTTTGTGAACTATGTCAGGCACAGGCGCGCATGAAAAAGCCCGCACGAAGGCGGGCCTGCAAACAGGGGGGTGAGCGCGCCGGGCGCGCTTTTCTGTTATCGCAAGGTGACTTCCACGCGCCGCGCCTGCGCGCCGGTACCGGCCTGGATGTTGTCGGGCTTGCGCAGATCGATCTGCTCGTCGGTCACGCCCAGGGTCTTGATCAAATCGCGCACCGCAAACGCGCGCTGCTTGGAGATTTCCTCGTTGGCGGCGGCGCTGCCGGTGCTGTCGACATAGCCGCTCACGATGGCCTTCTTGCCGGCCTTCACGCCATCGACGATGACTTGCAGCGCGCGCGCGCCATCGGGGTGCGGCGCGGCCTTGCCGGTGGCGAAGTAAAAGCGCACCACGTTGCCTTCGACCTGCACCGAATCGGCGTCTGCCATGGCGCCGGCCGGGGCCGTGGCCGCCACGGGCGCGTGCGGTGCCGCCTTCACCTCGCCGCCGTGGAACTTGACCACCAGCGGCACGATGAGCAGCGCCACGATGTTGATGATCTTGATCAGCGGGTTGACGGCCGGGCCGGCGGTGTCCTTGTAAGGGTCGCCCACGGTGTCGCCGGTGACGGCGGCCTTGTGCGCCTCAGATCCCTTGCCGCCGTGGTGGCCGTCCTCGATGTACTTCTTGGCGTTGTCCCAGGCGCCGCCGCCGGTACACATGCTGATGGCGACGAACAGACCGGTGACGATGGTGCCCATCAGCAAACCGCCCAGCGCCTTGGGGCCGAGCAGCAGGCCGACCAGAATCGGCACCACCACGGGCAACAGGCTGGGAATCACCATTTCCTTGATGGCGGCCGATGTCAGCATGTCGACCGCCTTGCCGTACTCGGGCTTGGCCGTGCCTTCCATGATGCCCTTGATGGTGCTGAACTGGCGGCGCACTTCCACCACCACGCTGCCGGCCGCGCGGCCCACGGCTTCCATCGCCATGGCGCCGAACAGGTAGGGAATCATGCCGCCGATGAACAGGCCGACGATCACCATCGGGTCGCTCAAATCAAAGCTGATCGCGCTGCCCAGGCCTTCGAGCTTGTGCGTGTAGTCGGCAAACAGCACCAGCGCGGCCAGACCGGCGGAACCGATGGCGTAGCCCTTGGTGACGGCCTTGGTGGTGTTGCCCACGGCGTCCAGCGGGTCGGTGATGTCGCGCACGCTGCTGGGCAGCTCGCTCATCTCGGCAATGCCGCCGGCGTTGTCGGTGATGGGGCCGTAGGCGTCCAGAGCCACCACGATACCGGCCATGGAGAGCATCGACGTGGCGGCCACGGCGATGCCGTACAGGCCGGCCAGCGAGTAGGACGCAATGATGGCCACGCACACCATCAGCACCGGCCAGGCGGTGGAGCGCATCGACACGCCCAGGCCGGCAATGATGTTGGTGCCGTGGCCGGTGGTGCTGGCCTGCGCGATGTGGCGCACCGGCTTGTATTGCGTGCCGGTGTAGTACTCGGTGATCCAGACCAGCGCGCCGGTCAGGATGAGGCCCACCGCGCACGCGCCGAACAGGCGGATCTGCGTGCCGCTGTCCCGGATGGCGTTGTCGGGCATCAGCCACACGGTGACAAAGTAGAAGGCGATCAGCGACAGCACGCCCGCAATCGCCAGGCCCTTGTACAGCGCGGGCATCACGTTCTTCATGCC
>JAGOVZ010000280.1 GCA_018060485.1 Ottowia sp.
GGCGCGCGCCTCGTACACCTGGTAGGGGTCGATCATGAAATCCTTGCGCAGCACCGGCAGCTCGCAACTGGCGCGCGCCTGCTTCAGGTAGTCGATGCTGCCCTGAAAGAACTGCTTGTCGGTCAGCACCGACAAACACGCCGCGCTGACCTTGCCGCCCGCATCGGTGTTGCCCACGGCGTAGCTTTGCGCGATGTCGGCCGGCTCGAAGTCGGGGCGGATCACGCCCTTGCTCGGGCTGGCCTTCTTGATCTCGGCGATCACGGCCGCCTGGCCTTGGGCGATCTTGGCGCGCAAGGCGCCCTCGAAGTCGCGCGTCAGTACACGGCTTTCGGCGTCTTCGCGCATGGCGGCGAGCGACTTCTTCTTCAGCCCCGCGGCGACTTCCTCGCGCTTGACGGCGACTATTTTTTCAAGGATATCACTCATCTTTCGATAGCTGCTCGCGCTGGTCTGGCGGCGGCCCCTTCAGTATTTTCTTGAAAACCCGGTGCATGACGAGCGCCGCGACCAGAAACAGCGCCGAGACGCCCAGGGCGATCCAGGTGCCTTCGTCCTGCCACATCAGGCCGCCTTGGGCAGCGATTGGGTAAACGCCAGCACCTGCTCCAGCTTGGCCTTGGCGGCGCCGGCTTCGATGGCTTCGCGCGCACGATCCATGCCCGCCTTCATCGTACTGGCCACGCCGCAAGCGTAGAGCACCAGGCCGGCGTTCAGCACCACGATCTCCTTGGCCGGGCCGGCCTGGTTGTCGAGCACGCCCTTCAGCATGGCCAGCGACTGCTCGGGCGTCTCGACCTTGATGGCGCGGTTGCTCTGCATCTGCATGCCGAAGTCTTCGGGGTGAATGTCGTATTCGCTGATCTGCCCGTCTTTCAGCTCGCCCACCATGGTCGCGGCGCCCAGGCTGCATTCGTCCATGCCGTCGCGCCCGTACACCACCAGCGCGTGCTCGGCGCCCAGGCGCTGCAGCGCGCGCACCTGAATGCCCACCAGGTCGGGGTGAAACACGCCCATCACGATGTTGGGCGCGCCGGCCGGGTTGGTGAGCGGGCCGAGGATGTTGAAGAAGGTTTTGACGCCCATCTCCTTGCGCACCGGCGCGACGTTCTTCATCGCCGGGTGGTGGTTGGGCGCGAACATGAAGCCCACACCCGTCTCGGCGATGCTTTTGGCGATTTGCTCGGGCGTGAGGTCGAGCGCAATGCCCAGCGCCTCGATCACATCCGCGCTGCCCGACTTGCTCGACACGCTGCGCCCGCCGTGCTTGGCCACGCGCGCGCCGCCGGCGGCGGCCACGAACATGCTGCAGGTGCTGATGTTGAAGGTGTGCGAGCCATCGCCGCCCGTGCCCACCACGTCGACCAGGTGCGTCGGGTCGGCCACGTGCACCTTGGTCGACAACTCGCGCATCACCTGCGCGGCGGCGGTGATCTCGCCAATCGTCTCCTTCTTGACGCGCAGGCCGGTGGTGATGGCGGCCATCATCAGCGGCGAGATTTCGCCTTTCATGATCATGCGCATCAGGTGCAGCATCTCGTCATGAAAGATCTCGCGGTGCTCGATGGTGCGTTGCAGGGCTTCCTGGGCGGTGATGGTCATGGTGAAAATCTCTCTTTGAAAATGAATCGGTCGTCAGCGCGCGACGGGCGCATCGGTCAGCGCCAGCTTGATGCCAAACGCGATGAACAGCCCGCCCGCCACGCCATCCAGCCAGCGCGTGGCGCGCTGCAGCGCCCCCGCGCGACGTGCCGCCCAAGCGGCGGCCAGCGCCCAGCCGATGCAGACGAGCAAGCCGTTGACGGTAAACAGCAGCCCCAGCGCCAGAAACACCCACGCCGTCTGCGCGGTGCCGGGCGCGATGAACTGCGGCACAAAGGCCAGAAAGAACAGCGCCACCTTGGGGTTGAGCACGTTGGTCAGAAAGCCGCGACGGAACACGGTCGCCAGCGGCGTTTGAGCATGAAATGGGCCGTCAACGCTTGTCTGGTAAGCGCGAGCAGCTATTCTTATTGAAGCACTCGGATGCAAGGTCGAGCGCAGCATCTGCACGCCCACCCACACCAGATAGATCGCGCCCACCCACTTCAACACGCCAAACGCCGCGCTGCTGGCCGCCAGCAGCGCCGACACGCCCAGCGCCGCAGCAGCGACGTGCACCAGACAGCCGGCAGAAATCCCCAGCGCCGCCGCCACACCCGCGCGTGCACCGGCACGCACCGCGTTGGCGACGATGAACATCACGTCCGGGCCGGGCGTCAGGTTGAGCAGCAGGCCGGCGGCGATGAAGAGCAGCAGGTGCTGAAAGTCCGGCATGGCAACTCAATTCAGGAAGTTGGCCAGCATCGCGTGCCCATGCTCGGTCAGGATGCTCTCGGGGTGGAACTGGACCCCTTCGATGCGCACGTCGTGGGCGAAGCCGGTGTGGCGCACGCCCTGAATTTCGCCGTCGTCGTCGCTGGTGGCGGTGATTTCCAGCTCTTTCGGGCAGCTTTCCTTCTCGATCACGAGCGAGTGGTAGCGGTTGACGGTGAACTGCGCGGGCAAATCGGCGAACACCCCTTGCTGCGTCGTGGTGATGACGCTGGTCTTGCCGTGCATCTGCGTTTTGGCGCGCACGATTTGGCCGCCGAAAGCCGCGCCGATGGCCTGGTGGCCCAGGCACACGCCCAGGATGGGCAGCTTGCCGGCGAAGTGTGTGATGGCGGCGACCGACACGCCGGCCTCATTGGGCGAGCAGGGGCCGGGGCTGATGCAGAGGCGGTCGAATTCGCCGCGCATGAACATGGCGTCGAGTTCTTCCAGTGTGACTTCGTCATTGCGCAGCACGGTCACTTCGGCGCCCAGCTCGCCGAAGTACTGCACGATGTTGTAGGTGAAGCTGTCGTAGTTGTCGATCAT
>JAGOVZ010000281.1 GCA_018060485.1 Ottowia sp.
CAAGAAAAAAGCCACCCGAAGGTGGCTTCTTGAAGATTCCCACCCGCCGCGCGGCAACGCGCACGACTGGCGGAAATGGCGCCTGATTTACTTGGCAGCGCTGGCAGCAGCGTTGGCAGCATCGGCGGCCGCGTTGGCAGCGCCCGCAGCGGCGTTGGTGGCGCCAGCGGCGGCAGCCGTTGCGGCGGTGGTGGCAGCAGTAGCGGCTTGGGCAGCGGCTGCGTTGGCAGCAGCGCCAGCGGCGTCGGCACCGGCGGCCACGGCAGCGCCGGTGGCGGAAGCAGCGGCACCAGCGGCCGAGGCGGCTTCGCTCATGGCAGCGCCAGCGGCCGTGGCAGCAGCGTCCTTGGCGGCGTCGGCGGCAGAAGCGGCTTGCGCAGCAGCGTTGGCGGCTTCAGCAGCAGCCGGAGCCGGTGCAGGTGCCGGCTCTTCCTTCTTGCCGCAGGCAGCCAGGGAAGCGGCGGCAATCAGGGCGGCCAGTACAAGCGATTTGTTCATTTCAATGGTCCTTGTCGAAAATTGGTTTTACCGGAAAGCACCAAGACGCTGATATGACAACAAACACCGGGCGCCCTGATTGAGAGAAGAGCACTCAAACTCTTTCCGCTCAACCAAAAATTATAGCTTATGTAACCGCAATCGTGATAAACCCTGATGCGCCCGCGCCACGATTCAAACCAACTGTCACAACCCCAGGGTGTAGGCGGGAAACCCGCTGGTGCTGCGCGCCAGCCAGCCGTCGATCTCTTCGCGCAGCGCCTTGCGCCGGCCCGGGTCGGTGCCGCACACGCCGTTGCTGTGCAGGCGGTCCAGGCGCTGCACCGCCCACACGGGCGACCAAAGCGCGCTGGGCAGCGCGGACGCATCCGCCTCCTTGCACTGTCGGCACTCGATCTTGTGCGACCACAGGCGCCGCCATTCGACGAACTGCGCGTGCTGGCGCGGTACCTCGTCGTAGGTCTTGGCCAGCATCACCAGGCGCTGCGCCCGGCGAACCCAGGCGGTGAGCGCCTCGACCACCGCCCGCTCGCCCAGCGGCCAGTCGTGAAAATCGGCGTCGCACAGCACCAGTTCGGCCCAACCCTCGGCCGCCGCAGCGCTCAGGCCAGCACGCACGCGCTCCCGAAACGCATCGCGCCCGATGAAGGTGCCGGACGGCAGTTCGCCGGCGGAGGAAGTGTCATCGTTCATGCAACCACCCTGCGGCTTGCCATTGACTCAACAAATCGCGCGCGCCCGCGCTCAGGCGCGCGCATTGCGCAGCGGTCAAGCGGCGCTGATCGGCCAGCGTCCGCATCAGGCGCGCATCCTGGCCGCTGGCGCTGAAACCTTCGCCGTTGATGAACACGTGCTGCGCGTCGTAGAGCATGCGGGTGCGCCGATCCAGCACCACTTGCAGTGGTGACGCATCACCTGCCGCATCGCCGGCGTCGAACCAGACGCTGGGCTTGGGCTCGGTCAACCATTCGCCCAGCAGCAGCGACAGGTGCCTCGGATCGTTCAGGGCCTTTTCTATCGCCGAGCGTGCAAATTCGAGCATGGCCGGCGGCAGCAGCCCGGGCTGGTCGGTCGCCGGCTGATTCGGGTCGCGGTACGCGGCATCGCCCACCAGGTCGTTCGCGTCATCGGCCACGCGCTGGAGCAACTCTCGTACCACTTCATCGGTCGACGGTTGGCGAAAACCGATCGAGTACGTCATGCATTCGCCCTCGGCCACGCCGTCGTGCGCCCAGCGCGGCGGCAGGTAGAGCATGTCGCCCGGCTCCAGCACGTGTTCTTGCTCGGGCTGGAAATCAGCCAGAATTTTCAGCGGCAGCCCTTCGACCAGGCTCAGGTTCTTCTGCCGCCCGATGCGCCAGCGCCGCCGGCCGTGCGTCTGCAGCAAAAACACGTCGTAGCTGTCGAAATGCGGGCCGACGCCGCCGCCGTCGCTGGCGTAGCTGATCATCAAATCGTCGAGGCGCGCATCCGGCACAAAGCGAAACTGTTGCAGCAAGGCGTGCGCGCGCTCGTCGTGCAGATCGACGCCCTGCACCAGCAGCGTCCAGTCGCGTTGCGCCAGCGGCGGCAAGGCGCGGCGCGCCAGCGGCCCGCGTTTGAGTTGCCAGCCGTCGGCGCCGCGAACGATCAGCCGCGATTCCACGGCCGCGTCAGCGGCCAGCGCGAACAGCTCGGCGCGCGACAAAAGCGGCTTGATGCCCGCCACGGCCTGGCGCACCAGCAACGGCTTTTTCTGCCAATGGCGCTGCATGAAGCGGGCCGGCGACAAGCCGCCCAGCAATGGCAAGGGTTGATCGACATCCATGGCGCAAGCATACGCAAAGCCGCCTACCCGCTGCCGGCGATGCGACAATCGGCGCCATGGAAATCAGCCCCCAATCCGTCGTCGCCCTCACCTGGACCCTGAAGGACAGCCTGGCCGATACGCTGGACGAGTTGCAGGAGCCCGTTGAATTCTTGGTCGGCGGCGACGATCTGCTGCCCGCCATCAGCGCCGCGCTGCAAGGCCACGAAGCGGGCGCCACGCTCGACCTGAACCTGGAGCCGGAAGAGGCCTTCGGCGATTTCGACGAGGAGCTGGTCTTTCTGGCCAAGCGCGACCAACTGCCGGACGGCCTGGAAGAAGGCATGCTGCTCGATGCCGCGGCCTTGCCAGCCGACATTGCCAGCGAGGCGCCGAGCGACGCGATCTTCACCATCACCGAGATCTACCCGGAGCACGTGGTGCTGGACGCCAACCACCCGCTGTCAGGCATCTCTTTGCGCCTGCATTTGAAGGTGGTGGCGGTGCGTGCGGCGACTGAAGAAGAGCTGGAGCGCGGCAGCGTAGGCACGGGGTTCTTCCGGCTGCAACCGATGGCGCCTGGCAGCCCGCACGTCCATTGATGGCTTCATCGGCAA
>JAGOVZ010000282.1 GCA_018060485.1 Ottowia sp.
GGCGCGCCGCTCAGCCAAGCGGTCGGCGCTTCGGTGGGCGCGACGGACAAATCGTCGAACCACACGGTGCCGCAGGCGTCGCGGCCGTGCGCGGTGAACAGGCCCGGCTTGAGCGTGAGCAGGCTGAGGGTGTGGCGTGGTGCGGGTTCGGTTTTGGTATCAAATAGGCCGCCAGCGCTTGATGGACAAGCGCGAGCAGCTATGTTTTCAGTAGTATTCAACGTGTGCAGCCAGCCGGTGTCGGCGTTCAAGCCACTGGGCACATCGACCGCCAGCAGCGGCGCCGGCGTCGCGTGCAGCCGCCCCAGCACATCGGCCAGGCGCCCTTCGGGCGGGCGCGTGGCGCCGATGCCCAGCAGCGCGTCGATGCACAAATCCTGCGCGCCCAGGCCGGCGGGCGGTGCGTCGGCAAACCGCACACCGGCGGCCACGGCGCGCTGCCAGGCGGCGCTGGCGTCGGGCGGTGCGCTGCCGGGCTCGCTCAGCCAGGTCACGTGCGGGTTCAGGCCCCAGGCGTGCAGGTGCATGGCGGCTTCCAGCCCGTCGCCGCCGTTGTTGCCGGGGCCGCAGGCGACCCACACGCTGCGCGCGTGCGGGCTGATGGCCAGCGCCAGCCGCGCCACGGCCAGGCCGGCGCGCTGCATCAGCGTGTGCGCGGGCAGGGCGGCCGCGGCGGCTTGCTCGATGCGGCGGGTGGCGGCGGAGTCGTACAGCGCGGCGGCGCGCTGGGGGGAGACGGGCGTCGGCATGGCGCAGCCATTGTGCATGCGCCCTCAGCGCGCTTTTAGCGAAGGCGCTCGGGCCCCAAGCCTTCCATGTCGATCTCGGGCGCGCGCCCGGCGATCTGGTCGGCCAGCACGCGCGCCGATCCGCACGACAGCGCCCAGCCGCTGGAGCCGTGCCCCAGGTTCAGCCACAGCCCGGGGATGCCGCTGGCGCCGATGACTGGCGGCCCGTCGGGCAGCATGGGGCGCGCGCCCTTCCACACCTGCACGCCGCTGGACAGGCGCGCGGCGGCGGGAAACCAGTCGGCCAGCACCTTGTAGAGCGTGCGCAGCGCGGCGTCGTTGATGTCGCCCGGCAGGCCGCCGATCTCGGCCGAGCCGGCCACGCGCACGCGCTGGCCCATGCGGCTGATGGCGACCTTGTAGCGCTCGTCCATCACGCCGCTCTTGGGCGCGTGCACCAGCTCGGGGATGTGCGCACTGATCGAGTAGCCGTACACCGGTCGCAGCGGCAGGCGCAGGCCGAGCGGCCGCAGCAGCTCGGCCGACTGCACGCCGGCGCACAGCACGATGGCGTCAAAGCGCTGCGGCGTGTTGTCGTTTGCTACGTAAAGCGTAGCTGCTTGCGCTTTATCTATGTGCGCTACAGGCGTGTTGAATGCAAAACGCACGCCCAGTTGCTCGGCCGCGTCGCGCAGGATGACGGCAAACTGGCGGCAGTTACCGACCTCGTCCTGCGGCAGATGGATGGCGCCAGCCAGCGGCGTGTGCGGGTGCAGCGCCGGTTCGAGCTGGCGCGCCTCGTCGGCGCTGATTTCGTGAAACGGCACGCCCAGCTCGCGCAGCAGCGCCAGGCCCGGTTGCACCAGGTGCTGGTCCTTGGCGCCGCGCAGCAGCACCATGTAGCCGGTGGTGCGGTCGAAGTCGTAGGCCATGCGCGCGGCCACCTCGTGCAGGCGGTGGCGGCTGTAGAAGGCCAGACGCTGCATGCGCGCGCGGTTGGCGGCGTAGCGGGCCGGCTCGCAGGCGGCGTGCCAGCGGCGCATCCAGGCCACGTCGGCCGCCGCCAGCGGCCGGCGCACGCGCACCGGGGCGTGGCGCGCCAGCAGGTGGCGCAGTACCTTGACCGGCATGCCGGGCGCGGCCCACGGCGTGACGTAGCCGGGCGCCACCACGCCAGCGTTGGCGAAGCTGGCGCCCTCGGCCACGCTGGCATGGCGCTCGAACACCGTCACCTGATGGCCGTCGGCGGCCAGTTCGTAGGCCGTGGTCACGCCGATGATGCCGGCGCCCAGGATGGCGATGTGCATAAAAAAGAAGTCGAAAACGGGCCTGGCGCAGATTCTACCGGCGCAAGCAGCTATGGTTTTTGGAGTGATGGATGCCCGCTGCGGGCAGCGCCACCAGCGGCCGCCCATCAATGGATACCCGAATGCTACAATCCCATGGTTTTGCGCTGTGCTGCCGGCTCGTCGCTTGGTAGGGCGCGAAACAAATCGCAAACCAGTCCCCACGAGGTGTTGCCCCGGTCAGTCAGACCGTTCGGCGATGAGCGGGCTGGCTTTAAGACCCCAACCTTGAAAAGGTATCTCCCATGTCCGTGACCATGCGTCAAATGCTGGAAGCCGGTGTGCACTTTGGCCACCAAACGCGCTTCTGGAACCCCAAGATGGCCCCCTTCATTTTCGGCCATCGCAACAAGATCCACATCATCAACCTGGAAAAATCGCTGCCGATGTTCCAGGAGGCGCAGAAGTACGCCAAGCAGCTGGTGGCCAACCGCGGCACCGTGCTGTTTGTCGGCACCAAGCGCCAGGCGCGCGAGATCGTCGCCGAAGAAGCCCGCCGCTGCGGCATGCCCTACGTCGAGACGCGTTGGCTCGGCGGCATGCTGACCAACTTCAAGACCGTCAAGACCTCGCTCAAGCGCCTGAAGGACATGAAGGCGCAGCAGGAAGCCGGCCTGGACAGCATGAGCAAGAAAGAGCAGCTCATGTTCTCGCGCGAGATGGAAAAGCTCGAGAAGGACATCGGCGGCATTCAGGACATGAACGCGCTGCCCGACGCCATCTTCATCATCGACGTCGGCTACCACAAGATCGCCGTGTCGGAAGCCAAGAAGCTGGGCATTCCGCTGATCGGCGTGGTCGATTCCAACCACAACCC
>JAGOVZ010000283.1 GCA_018060485.1 Ottowia sp.
TGGCGATGACGGCGGCTGACCGCGCGATGGGGTCTGTGCGAATTCAAACGTCCAGCCAACCGCGCCCATGGCGCTCGGCCAGCAGCACATCGGCTTCGCCGCATCCCAGCACCGCTGCAAACGCGCGGCTCACCAGCTCGGGTCGGTTGTTGCGCTCGCTCAGGTGCGCGGCCACCACCGTGTTCAGGCGATCGTGGTGCAGCGCGCCGAGCGCCGCAGCCGCCTGCACATTGCTCAGGTGGCCGTGTTGACCGCCGACGCGGCGCTTCAAAAAGTCCGGATACCGCGATTGCGCCAGCAACTCGACGTCGTGGTTGCTCTCCAGCACCAGCGCGTGGCAACCCGCCAGCGCGGCCAGCGCATGGCCCGTGACGTGGCCGATGTCGGTCATCAGGCCCAGCACGCGGTCGCCATCGGTGCAGCGCAATTGCAGCGGCTCGCGCGCGTCGTGCGGCACGGTGAAGGGGTGGAGCTGTAGGCCGCCGATGGCAAACACCTGGCCGTCGCGCACCAGGTTCAGCGCTGATTCAAGCCCGGCAAACGCCGCGTACTGCGCGGTGCCGGCGCTGGTCCACAGCGGCACGCCGTAGCGTGCCACCAGCATGGGCGCGCAGCCGATGTGGTCGCCGTGCTCGTGCGTGATGAAGATGCCGTCCAGATCGGCGGGGCCGATGCCCTCAACCGCCAGCCGCGCAATCAGTTGGCGCAGGCCCAGCCCGCAATCGACCAGCACGCGGGTGCGGTGCAGGCCATCGCTGCCCTCGATGAGCGTGGCGTTGCCCGAGCTGCCGCTGGCCAGGCTGCGAAAACGCAGCATCGAGCCGCGCTTACTTCAGCTCGTCGGCCAGCACCTTGACGATGCGCTGCGCATCGGCCGATGCCGCTGGCGCGCCAGCGCGGTCGTTGACCGTCACGACGCTGCTCTGGCCTTCGCTGCGCACGGCGATCTGGTACTGGCTGGTGGGCAACTGCTGGCTGCCGCGGCCGAGCAGGCGGCCGAAGAAGCCGGCTTCTTTCTTCTCCACCGTGGGGTCGATGTAGCGCACGAAGTACAGGCCCTTGCTGCGGTCGCGGTCTTCCACGGTGAAGCCGGTGCGATCGAGCGCCAGCCCCACGCGGCGCCAGGCGCGGTCAAAGTCTTCCGCCAGTTGCACGGCCGGCGCACCGCCGGCCGCGGCCACCACGCGGGCGTTGGGCGCCGCGGCCTGCGTCGTGGCGGCGGTGGCCAGCGCGGCCTTGGCCTGCTCTTGCGAGACGCCGAGCTTGACCATCATGCGGCGCATGAATTCGGCCTCCAGCTCGGGATCGCGCGCGCGCGGTTGCCAGACGGTGCTGTCGCGGCGGGCCGATGAATACACCTCTTCCATGCCGCGGTGCGTGACGAAGATGTCGGTGCCGCCGTTGGCGTTGCGCTCCAGCCGGGTGCGGAACTTGTCGCGCTCGCCGGTGGAGTAGAGCGAATCGAACACCTTGCCGATGGTGTTGCGGATGAAATCCTGCGGGATCTTGGCGCGGTTCTCGGCCCAGTCGGTTTCCATCAGGCCCATGTTGGCCTGATCGATGGCCATCAAGAAGCCGCTTTCAAGCCAGAAGTCGCGCACCGGGCCCCACAACTGGTCGGGCGCGCGGTCCACGCGCAGCCAGCGCTCGCCGTCCTGGCGCATGAACTGCACGTCGGCCACCTTGTTGGCTGCCGTCGGCGTGCCGGCGGCAGCCGTCGCCACCTGGCCGGCCTGGTAGCCGCTGGCCGTGACGGCGCCGCTTTGCGCGGCATAGCGCGACTGGCCGGGCAACTGGGTCAGATCGGGCGGCACCTCGAGCGAGACGCCGCGGCCCGAACTCTTGTAGTCGATCTTGTCGGGTTCAAGCACCGAGCAGCCGCCGGCCGCCAGCAGCAAGGCGGCGCCGAGCAAGGTGGTGCAAGAGCGTTGGGTAGGCATCACGTTGGATATTCCTTTGAATCAAATCGGGCGCCGGCGCTTGTCTGGCAAGCGCAAGCAGCTATTATTTATGTAGTGATTTCAGAGCAGGCCGGCGTCGTTCAAGGCGCGCTCGACCACCGGCTCGTTGGCCGCCGACAGCGGCGTCATCGGCAGCCGCATGGCGCCGCCCATCAGGCCCATGCGCGCCATGGCCCACTTGACGGGGATCGGGTTGGCCTCGACAAACAACTGCTTGTGCAGCGGCATCAGCTGGAACTGGATCTGCATGGCCTTCTCGCGGTCGCCCGCGATGGCGGCCACGCACAACTCGTGCATCAGGCGCGGCGCCACGTTGGCGGTGACGCTGATGTTGCCCTGGCCGCCGCACAGCATCAGCGCCACGGCCGTGGGGTCGTCGCCCGAGAAGACGGCAAAACCCTTGGGCAGGTCGCGGATCAGCCACTGCGCGCGCTCTATGTTGCCGGTGGCTTCCTTGATGCCAACGATGCCCGGCACCTGCGCCAGGCGCAGCACCGTGTCGTGCAACATATCGGCCACGCTGCGGCCGGGCACGTTGTACAGGTACATGGGCAGGTCGCCCACCGCCTCGGCAATGGCCTTGAAGTGCTGGTACTGGCCTTCTTGCGTCGGCTTGTTGTAGTAGGGCACCACCTGCAACTGGCAGTCGGCACCGACTTTCTTGGCGAACCGCGCCAGCTCGATGGCTTCGGCCGTGGAGTTGGCGCCGCAGCCGGCCATGATGGGCACGCGCTTGGCCGCCTGCTCGACCGAGACGCGGATGATCTCCTGATGCTCTTCGACGTTCACCGTGGGCGATTCGCCCGTGGTGCCGACCACGCCGATGCAGTCGGTGCCTTCGGCGATGTGCCAGTCGATCAGCTTGCGCAGCGTCGGGTAGTCGACGCTGCCGTCCTCGTGCATGGGGGTGACGAGGGCGACGATGCTGCC
>JAGOVZ010000284.1 GCA_018060485.1 Ottowia sp.
CGTTGCCTTCGATGAAGCGCGCGTTCGCCAGGCGGTCGCGATGGTCGTCGGTGTCGGCGTAGTTCAGCCGGCCGGCGATGCGGAAGCTTTCGTTGAACTTGTGCACGAGCCGGTTGGTGGTGACCCACTGGTCGCGGTCTTCGGCGCCACGGTCGCGGCGGTATTCGACTTTGCTCTGCCAGTCGGTGTCGCCGGAGGTGCGCCCGCCGTTGAGGCTGACGGCCTGGCGGTCGACGTTGCCGCCATCGACATTGGTCAGGTCGCCGTCCTGCAGGGTGAAGCCCAGGTTCCAGCCGACGCCCGGATAGAAATCCATGCCGAACGTATTGGCCAGGCCCTGCGAGCCGTCCGGATCCTTCAGGTACTGGCTCTCGTTGAACAGGTTGGTCTGCTGCGACAGCCGCCAGCGCTGGCCCACGGTCCAGCCGTTCTGCCGGTTCGGATTGAACAGCGAGTCGTACTGGCTGGTGTCGGTGGACCAGGTGTAGCTGCCGTAGAGCGACCAGTCCGGCTGCAACCAGTACTCGGCGGTCAGGCTGGCCGCATCGCCGCGGTCGCCGGTGCTGACCTCGCCGCCGACCGAGGAGCGGTCGCCGAACAGGTATTGGCCACCGACCGCGATCGCGGTGTTGTCCTCGTAGCGGCCGCCGTCGTCGTCCAGCGTCACCTGGATCCTTAGTTTGACCCCGGCCATCATGTAGGCTAAAGTAAGGATTCCTTTCTTAAAGGAATGCTGTCATGCTCGCCAAGATGACCTCAAAGAACCAGATCACCCTTCCCAAGGCCGTGGTCGCGCAACTTCCGCCCTCCGAATACTTTGAGGTGGAGGCGGTGGATGGGCGGCTGATGTTGACGCCAGTGCGCCTGCAAAAAGCCGACGCTGTACGGGCCAAGTTGGCGGCGCTGGGCATTGACGAGCGCGACGTGCGTGACGCCGTGGCGTGGGCGCGCCAGGGTGACTGAATCGCCGGCAGGCCAGCGTCTGCGGGCGGTGCTGGATACCAATGTTGTGCTGTCGGCGCTGCTGTTCGATTCGGGGCGCTTGAGTCCGTTGCGCCACCACTGGCAGAGCGGCCGCATCGTTCTGCTGGTGAGCAAAGCCACCGCGCAGGAATTGCTGCGTGTCCTGGCGTATCCGAAATTTCGCCTGACTGCGGCTGAGCGCGACGAGTTGCTGGCGAACTATCTGCCGTATGCCGAGGCGGTGACCGCGCCGGAATCGTCGACCGAGCTACCGCAGTGCCGCGACCCGAAAGACCAGATGTTTCTGCTGCTCGCGCATGCGGGCAACGCCGATGTGCTGGTGACGGGTGACGACGATCTGCTCCAACTGGCGACCCCTGCGCCATCGCCTTTCACCATCTGCACGGCCGCCGCATTGCTGCAGCGGCTGACACCAAGCGACAATTGAAGCCATGAAACTCGCCGAAGCCCTGCTGATCCGCGCCGATCAGAAAAAGAAAATCCTTTCGCTGCGCGAGCGCGTTGCGCAAAACGCGCTGGCCCAAGAGGGCGACGCGCCGCGCGAAGATATTGCCAAGCTGATCGCCGAATGCTTTGCCGTGATTGCCGAGCAGCAAGCGCTGGTGCTGAAGATCGACGCCGCGAACGCCGCCGCCAAGCTGCCCGACGGCCGGCCGCTGGCCGCCGTGCTGGGGCAGCGCGACGTGCTGATGCAGCAGCACAGCGTGCTGAAAAGCGCGGTGGACGCGACGCACAAGGAAGAAGACCGCTACAGCCCGCGCGAGATCAAGTGGGTGCCGCAGATCGACGTCGCGGCGACGCAAAAGCAGATGGAAGACTACTCGCGCAAGATCCGCGAGCTGAACGTGCTGATTCAAGAGACCAACTGGCGCGTCGAGTTGTGAACCTGATGACTATGATTTTGAGAGCTGCTTGCGCTTGTCCCTCAAGCGCTGGCGGCTGATTTGACTGATATTTTTCTGGAGCGTACCGGGCGAGCACAAGACCCCGGCTGGTCGCCAGGGGGTTGAAAACATACTGGGGACCCTGTCACGGCGCGAGGGGCAGCGCCAAACGATGACCCATCAGCCCGCCACCCCTGACCCCGTACCCCGCACTTCGCACACATCACCACCATGTGCTGACGGTACGCTCCACCCTTTCCATCGCGGGCGCGTCACGGCGATGGCGGCGCGCGTTCAGCCCTGCTTGCGCACCGGCAGGTTCTTGGCGCGCCATTCGGGCATGCCGCTGCGCAACCAGTAGACCTTGGCAAAGCCCATCTTCTTCGCCTGCTCGGCGGCCTTGTACGACTTCCAGCACTCGGGCCCATTGCAGAAGAACACCGTGGGCTTGGACTTGTCGAGCTTGCCGATGGCGCTCAGGTCGTCGAGCTTGGCGTCGTAATCGCGCTCTTTCAGGCTTTTCTCGCCATAGGGGGCCGAGATGGCGCCCTGAATGGTCTCGTTGTTGAATTCCTGCGCCGAGCGCGTGTCGACGAGTGCCGGCTTTTCGTTGCCGGCGATGAGCTTGGCCACGTCTTGCGCCGACACGCGCGTCACGCCGTCAAGCGCATCGGGTGTGTGAATGCCGAGCGAGGCCAGGTAAACGAGCTTCTGTTCGCCGTCGGCGGACGCGGCGGCCAACGCCGGTTGGCCGGGCAGCACGCCTTCGGGAGCCGTGGCCCAGCGGGCGATTTTGGCCTGCAGGTCGGCTGCCACGCTCTTGTGACTCAGCACCGCCAGGCCGGCGGGCGTCTCGCGGCTGGTCAGCAGCACGCGGCCCTTGCCCGGGTTGGCCGCGAGCCATTTCTCTGCCTCGCTCGATTCAGCCACCGTGGCATCGGTGGCCCCGAGGCCCAGTGCGTTCAGGCCAGCGCCGCGGGTGTTCTGGAACTCGACCTTGCCCAAATCCTTGAGCGACATC
>JAGOVZ010000086.1 GCA_018060485.1 Ottowia sp.
ACGATCAAAGACGAAGCCGGCATCGCAGGCATGCGCGAGGCCTGCCGCATCGCGTCGCAAGTGCTGGACGACATCACGCCGCACATCAGGCCGGGCATCACCACGCTCGACATCGACCGCCTGAGTGCCGAATCGATGGCGCGCCACGGCACGCGCTCAGCCACCATCGGCTACCAGCCGCCGGGCTACCCGCCCTACCCCGGCCACGTGTGCACTTCGGTCAACCACGTGGTGTGCCACGGCATTCCGGCCGACAAGCCGCTTAAAAAAGGCGACATCGTCAACGTCGACGTGACGGTGATCACCCAGGACGGCTGGTACGGCGACAACAGCCGCATGTTCGAGATCGGCGAAGTCTCGATTGCCGCCAGGCGCCTGTGCGCACTGACGTTTGACGCCATGTGGCTCGGCATCGACCAGGTCAAGCCCGGCGCGCGGCTGGGCGACGTGGGCCACGCGATCCAGAAGTTCGTCGAAGGCCACGGCCTGTCGGTGGTGCGCGAGTTCTGTGGCCACGGCATCGGCCAGCGCTTTCATGAAGACCCGCAGGTGCTGCACTACGGCCGGCCGGGCACGGGCGAAGAGCTGGTGCCGGGCATGACCTTCACCATCGAGCCCATGGTCAACATCGGCCGGCGCGACATCAAGGAGATGAACGACGGCTGGACCATCGTCACCAAGGACCGCAGCCTGTCGGCGCAGTGGGAACACACGGTCCTGGTCACGCCCACCGGCTACGAGGTGCTGACGCTGTCCGAAGGCAGCCCGGCCACGCCCGACTTCGTGCAAGGCATGGCGCGCGCCGCCGCCTGACCGGGCACCCGCGACCTTCCCCCATGTCGACCGACGCCGCCCTCGAACCGCGGGTGCCGGCGCTGCGCGCCCTCTACCGCGAGCAGAAAACCGCCATGCTGGATGGCCTGCGCGCTGGCGGTGCGGGCACGCGCGGCATCCGTGGCGCGCTGACCCGGCTGGCGGGCCTGACCGACGCCGCGCTGCGCAGCCTGTGGCAGGCCAACGGCTTCGGCGGCGACCTGGCGCTGCTGGCGGTGGGCGGCTACGGGCGCGGCGAGTTGTTTCCGTATTCGGACGTCGACGTGCTGCTGCTGCTGCCCGACGCGGCCGACCCGGCGCGCGACACCGCGCTGCGCCAGCGCATTGAAGCCTTCATCGGCCAGTGCTGGGACATCGGGCTGGAGATCGGCTCCAGCGTGCGCACGGTGCCCGAATGCCTGTCGGTAGCGCAGGGCGACGTGACGGTGCAGACGGCGCTGCTCGAAGCGCGCCTGATCGTCGGCAACCGGCGGTTGTTCAAGGGCTTTCAGGCGCGCTTTTCGGCGCAGCTCGACGCGCTGGATTTTTTCAGCGCCAAGCGGCTGGAGATGCGCCAGCGCCACGCCAAGTACGAGGACACGCCCTACGCGCTCGAGCCCAACATCAAGGAATCGCCCGGCGGCCTGCGCGATCTGCAGATCATCCTGTGGACGGCGCGCGCGGCCGGCATCGGCGGGCGCTGGGAAGACCTGCACCGCGCCGGCCTGGTCACCACGCACGAGCTGCGCCAGCTGCGCCACAACGAGGCGCTGCTGTCGGCCATTCGCAGCCGCCTGCACCTGATCGCGGCGCGGCGCGAGGACCGGCTGGTGTTCGATCTACAGAACGCGGTGGCCGAATCGTTCGGCTTCCAGCACCGCCTGGCCGACGATGGCCGCGTGATGCTGCGCGCCAGCGAGGTGCTGATGCGCCGCTACTACTGGGCCGCCAAGGCGGTGACGCAGCTCAACCAGATCCTGCTGCAGAACATCGAGGAGCACCTGCGCGCCGCGCGCGGCGAGGCGGCGCCCGAGCAGCGCCGCATCAACGAACGCTTCTTCGACAAGGGCGGCATGATCGAAGTCGCCAGCGACGACCTTTACCAGCGCGAGCCGCACGCGATCCTGGAAACCTTTCTGCTCTACGCCAAGACGCCCGGCCTGAAGGGCCTGTCGGCACGCACGCTGCGCGCGCTGTACAACGCGCGCACGGTGATGGACCACGGCTTTCGCACCGACCCGGCCAACCGCAAGACCTTTCTGGCCATCCTGCAGCAGCCGCAAGGCATCACGCACGCCTTTCGGCTGATGAACCAGACCTCGGTGCTGGGGCGCTACCTGTGGGTGTTTCGCCGCATCGTCGGGCAGATGCAGCACGACCTGTTTCACGTCTACACGGTCGACCAGCACATCCTGATGGTGCTGCGCAATGTGCGGCGCTTCTTCATCCCCGAGCACGCGCACGAATACCCGTTCTGCTCGCAACTGGCGGCCGGCTGGGACAAGCCCTGGGTGCTGTACGTGGCGGCGCTGTTCCACGACATTGCCAAGGGGCGCGGCGGCGATCACTCCGAGCTGGGCGCCGGCGAGGTGCGGCGGTTTTGCCGCGAACACGGTGTGCAGCAGGCCGATGCGCAGCTGATCGAATTCCTCGTCAGCCACCACCTGCTGATGAGCCGCATCGCGCAGAAGGAAGACTTGAGCGACCCCGAGGTGATCGAGGCCTTCGCGCGCCAGGTCGGCAACGAGCGCTACCTGACGGCGCTGTACTTGCTGACGGTGGCCGACGTGCGCGGCACCAGCCCCAAGGTCTGGAACGCCTGGAAGGGCAAGCTGCTGGAAGACCTGTACAAGCTGACGGTGCGCACGCTGGGCGGGCGGGCGCCCGACCCCGGCGCGGTGATCGAATCGCGCAAGCGGCAGGCGCTGATCCAGCTGGCGCTGGCGTCCGAGCCACAGGATTCGCACAAGCGCCTGTGGGACACGCTGGAGGTGAGCTACTTCATGCGCCACGACGCCGGCGAAATCGCCTGGCACACGCGCCAGCTGGCGCGCTACGCGGCACGCCCGATCGCTACGAAAAAGGAAGCTGCTGGCGCAGGCGGGGCAAGCGC
Source organism: Ottowia sp. (assembly GCA_018060485.1). Taxonomy (GTDB): domain Bacteria; phylum Pseudomonadota; class Gammaproteobacteria; order Burkholderiales; family Burkholderiaceae_C; genus Ottowia. The sequence goes on from JAGOVZ010000086.1 coordinate 2,927, forward strand.
TGGGACCGTAAAAACCTTTGAAACCATCGTGCGGGCCCGACTCTCGCCGGTCGGCGAAGGGCTGCAGGTGCTGGTCTACGCCGCCGACCAGCCGGATCTGTTTGCCCGCATCTGCGGCTACTTCGACCGCGCGGGCTTTTCCATCCTTGACGCCAAGATCCACACCACGCGCAACGGCCGCGCGCTGGACACCTTCCAGATCATCAACCCGCTGGTGCCCGACCACAACCGCGAGTTCATCGGCATGGTCGAGGCCGAACTGCCCGCCGCCGTCGAAAGCCAGGCGCCGCTGGCGCCGCCGCGCCTGGGCCGCGTGTCGCGCCGCGTCAAGAGCTTTCCGATCGCCCCGCGCGTCGACCTGCGGCCCGACGACAAGGCCCAGCGCTGGCTGCTCACCGTCACCGCCAGCGACCGCGTCGGCCTGCTCTACAGCATCGCGCGCGTGCTGGCCGCGCACGGCATCAACCTGGAGCTGGCCAAGGTCTCCACCTTGGGCGAGCGGGTGGAAGACATGTTCTTGCTGCAAGGCGCGCAACTGCAGCACAACAAGACGCAACTGGCCATCGAGCAGGAATTGCTCGACGTGCTGGAGCCGCAGTAAACGCCGCTCAGGCCGCCAGCTGCCCCCACACCTTGTCGAGCCGCTTGACGCTGACCGGCTGCGGCGTGCGCAGCTCCTGCGCGAAGAAGGACACGCGCAACTCCTCCAGCAGCCAGCGCAGCTCTTGCAGTCGCGCGTCTTGCTGGCCCTTGCGCTCGGCCACCAGGCGCCAGAAGCGCTGGTCTTGGGCGCGTGTTTCGGCCATGCGCTGCGCGTCGCGTGCGGGGTCTGCGCGCAGTTTTTCCAGGCGCAGGACGATGGCTTTCAGGTAGCGCGGGAAGTGCTGCAGCGCAGGCCACGGCGTGGCGGCGAGGAAGTTCTTGGGCACCAGGCGTTGCAGCTGCTCGGCGGCGTCTTTTGTGGCCTCGGGCGCGCTCTTGGTGTCCTTGATCTTGCGTGCGGCGGCGGCGTATTCGGTGAGGATGGTACCGGCCAAGCGCGCGATCTCGTTGGCGATCAGGGTCAGGCGCGCCCTGCCTTCGTCCACGCGCTGCTTGAAGTCGGTCTCGGTTGCGGGCAACGGGTCGGTGAGGAAGGCGCGGTCGAGGGCGACATCGATGATTTGTTGGCGCAGCTCTTCTGCCGTGCCGAGCGGCATGTAGGCGACGGCCATTTTCTGCAGATCGGGCACGTTCTTTTCAAGGTACTTCAGCGCATCCTTGATCTGCAAGGCGAACAGGCGGCGCAGGCCGGCGCGGTGCCTGGCGGCGGCGACCTCGGGTTCATCGAACACTTCAATCGTCACCGCATCGCCCGCGTCGATCAGCGCCGGAAAGCCGACCAGCGTCTGGCCCTTGCGGCGGATTTCCATCAGCTCGGGCAGTTCGCCAAAGTCCCAGGACGTGTGGCGCGTGTCGCCCGAGGCAGGTTTGTTTTCTACAGTTTTGATAGCTGCTCGCGCTTGTCCCTCAAGCGCTGGCGCCGCTTTTTGATCTGAATCTGCCGCAGCCGGCGTCACGATCTCCGCCTTGGCCGCCTTCAGCCCCGCCAGCGCCTGAAACGCGCCGCGCGCCTCGCCACCCAGCTCGGCTTTCAGCGCCGCCAGGTTGCGCCCCTGCCCGCGCTGGCGGCCGTGCTCATCGACCACGCGGAAGTTCATGAACAGGTGCGCGGGCAGCATGTCGAGCTTGAAGTCGGTGCGCTTGACGTCCAGGCTGGTCACGTCGCGCACCTGTTTCAGCAGCGCATCGGTCAGGCTGCCGTGGCCGAACGCTTCGGGCGTGCCCAGCACTTCTGTCAGGCGCGCGGCGCTTTCGGGCAGCGGCACGATGCGGCTGCGCGGGCGCTGCGGCAGGCTTTTGAGCAGTGCCTGAATCTTGTCCTTCAGCATGCCCGGCACCAGCCATTCGCAGCGCGCTTCGCTCACCTGATTGAGCACGAACAGCGGCACCGTCACGGTCAGGCCGTCCTTGGCGTCGCCCGGCTCGTGCAGGTAGGTCGCGCTGCAATCGACACCGCCCAAGCGAATCATCTTGGGGAAGGCGCTGGTGGTGATGCCGGCCGCCTCGTGGCGCATCAGCTCATCGCGCGTGAGCAGCAGCAGATTGGGCTGCGTGCGGCTGGCGTCGCGCCACCACGCCTCGAAATCGCGCCCGTTGCTGATGCCTGGCGGCACCTGCGCGTCGTAAAAGGCGTAGATCAGCTCGTCATCGACCAGCACGTCTTGCCGGCGGCTTTTGTGCTCCAGCTCTTCGACCTTGGCGATGGTCCTGACGTTGGCTTGCAGAAACGGCAGGCGGCGCGCCCAGTCTTCGGGCCATTCGCCATTGACCAATGCTTCGCGGATGAAGATCTCGCGCGCGGCGCGGGGATCGACGTGGCCAAAGCTCCTGCGGCGCCCGCTGTAGACCACCAGGCCGTACATCGTGGCGCGCTCCAGCGCGATCACGTCTTGCGCTTTTTTCTCCCAGTGCGGCTCCAGCAACTGCTTTCGCAAGAGATGGCCGCCGACTTCTTCCAGCCACTCGGGCTCGATGTTCGCAATGCCGCGGCCGAACAGGCGCGTGGTCTCCACCAGTTCGGCCGCCACGATCCAGCGGCCGGGCTTTTTGCTGAGGTGCGCACCGGGGTGGCGATGGAACTTGATGCCGCGCGCGCCCAGGTATTCGCCGCTTGGTGCATCGTCGTTTTCAAGCCTGTGGCCGACGTTGCCCAGCAGGCCGGCGAGCAGGGATTTGTGCAGCGCTTCGTAGCCAGCGGGCTGGGTGTTTTCCTTCCACTTGTGCTCGGCCACCACGGTGTGCAGCTGCGTGTGGATGTCGCGCCACTCGCGCACGCGGCGGATGCTGATGAAGTTCTGGCGCAGCAGGCTTTCCCACTGACGATTGCTGAGTTTGTGGGCGGGCGCGGCATCCGCAGGTTGAACAGAACACAGAGGCACAGAGGCACGGAGGTTCACAGAGGCTTTCTCTTCTTTCCTCTGAGCCTCTGTGCCTCTGTGTTCTATTGGCTGTTGAAGCGCCCGCCGCGCCGCTTCCATCGCCATCGCCGCCCGCTGCGCCGCCGGCAGCGCGGCCAGATTGGCCGGCTTCTTCGCTGCACCCCGGCCTTCGGCTGCCGCCATCTCCCCCCGCGTCTTCACCACCTGCCCGCCCCGCGCATCGCCCAGCCATTTCCACAACCGCAGATAGCCGCTGAACTCGCTCTTCTCGTCGTCAAACTTGGCATGCGCCTGATCGGCCTGCGCCTGTTGCTCCAGTGGCCGGTCGCGCACATCCTGCACGCTGAGGGCCGCCGCGATGATCAGCACCTCGCGCAGCGCGCCGCGCTCGCGCGCCTCCAGAATCATGCGGCCCACGCGCGGGTCGAGCGGCAGGCGCGACAGCTCGGCGCCCAGGGCGGTGAGCTCCTGCGCGTCGTCCATCGCGCCCAGCTCTTGCAGCAGTTGAATGCCATCGGCAATCGCGCGGCCCGAGGGCATGTCGAGAAACGGAAAGTCCTCCACCCGACCGCCCTCTCCCCCTAAGTGCAGGCTCTTCATGCGCAGGATGACGGCGGCGAGCGACGAGCGCAGGATTTCGGGGTCGGTAAAGCGCGGGCGGCTGGCGAAGTCTTTTTCGTCGTACAGGCGGATGCACACGCCATCGCTCACCCGCCCGCAGCGGCCAGCGCGCTGGTTGGCTGCGGCCTGGCTGACGGGCTCGATCAGCAGCTGCTCCACCTTGCTGCGATAGCTGTAGCGCTTGACGCGCGCCGTGCCTGCGTCAATCACGTATTTGATGCCTGGCACCGTAAGCGAGGTCTCGGCCACGTTGGTTGCAATCACGATGCGCGGCGCGCCGTGCGTGTCGAACACACGGTCTTGCTCGGCTTGGGACAGGCGCGCGAACAGCGGCAGCACCTCGGCGTTGCGCGTGAGCGGGCTGTGCGCGAGGTGCTTGCGCAGATGGTCGGCTGCTTCGCGAATTTCGCGCTCGCCGGGCAGAAAAATAAGGATGTCGCCCGCCGGTCGGCCGACCCAAACCTCGTCCACGGCATCCGCCATCGCGTCGTTCAGGTCGTGGTCGCGGCTTTCCTCGAAGGGACGATAGCGCTGCTCGACCGGATAGGTGCGGCCCGACACCATCAGCACGGGCGCAGCTTGGCCTTTGGCGTCTGCAAAGTGCTTCGCAAACCGATCAGCGTCGATGGTGGCCGAGGTCACGACGATTTTCAGATCGGGCCGCTTCGGCAGGATCTGCTTCAAATACCCTAGCAGAAAGTCGATGTTCAGGCTGCGCTCGTGCGCCTCGTCGATGATGATGGTGTCGTAATTTCTCAGCAGCGGGTCGGTCTGCGTCTCGGCCAGCAAGATGCCGTCGGTCATCAGCTTCACGCTGGCGCCGGGCGACAGCCGGTCGTTGAAGCGCACCTTGTAGCCGACCACATCGCCGAGCGGCGTTTGCAATTCATCCGCGATGCGCTTGGCAACAGACGTGGCCGCAATGCGGCGCGGCTGCGTATGGCCGATGAGCTTGCCGCGCTGCCCCGCCGGCGCGTTGCAGCGCCCGCGCCCCATCGCCAGCGCGATCTTCGGCAACTGCGTGGTTTTGCCCGAACCCGTTTCGCCGCAGACGATGACCACCTGATGCGCGTGCAGCGCCGCCATGATCTCGTCCTTGCGCGCGCTGACCGGCAGGTTGGCCGGAAAGTCCAGCAGCTTGGGCTGGTTGGCTGCTACAACTTCAGGACGGCTCTGGCGCGCCGGACTTGCGCTGCGGGGCGATTCGGGTTGAGAAATGGGGCGCTGTTCAGTCATGGGGTGCGGGATTATCCCAGTGCGCGGCCACGGCGAAAACCCGCGCGGCGCTCGTAGCATGTGCGCCCCAACCCCTGCAAATTCAACCGGAGTAGAAACTCAATGATTCGCACCGTCTGCACCCTGGCCGTGGTGGCAACCCTCAGCGCCTGCGCTTCGGCGCCCGATACCGCCAAGCTCAGCGCCCCAACGGCCAACAGCGGCCTGAGCGGCGACACACCCGTCGGCCTGGTCGATCTGGCCGCGCACAAGATGGCCGGCACGCCCGCCGACTACGACCTGCGCGCCCGCGCGCTGACCCTGGCGCCCGGCGGCGGCGTGGGCAACCACCCGCACGCCGGCCGCCCGGGGATCGTGCGCGTGGTTAAAGGCACGGTGGTCGAAGGCCGCGGCGACGCCAAGCGCGTGCTGAAGCCCGGTGATTTCTGGCTGGAGACTTTTGACACCAGCCACTGGTTCGTGAACCCCAGCACCACCGAAGCGGCCGAGCTGTGGGTCGTGGACATCGTGCCGAAGAAAAAGTGAGTCGATAGCCCGCGCTTGGAACTACTTAATTGATAGCTGCTCGCGCTTGTCTGGCAAGCGCGAGCAGCCGATTCAATCAAAATGGTGACGCAACCGCGTCACACCATCCCCGCCAGCCGCTCGCGCACGATCTGCTGCGCCTCGGCCACGATGCGGTCGATCAACTCCTTCACGGTGGGGATGTCGTGGATCAGCCCCGCCACCATGCCGCATGACCAGGCGCCGGCGTCCAGGTCGCCATCCTTCATCACACGCGGGTACACGCCGCCGACCTCGGCAATGATGTCCTCGAACGTGATCTTGTCGCCCAGCGCGCGCTCCTTGGCCAGCAGGCGCTCGACGCCGGCGTTGCTCAGCACGCGCTCGGTGTTGCGCAGCGGGCGCATCACGAGACGCGTGTCCAGTTCGCTCGCGGCAACAATGGCTTGCTTGACCTTCTCGTGCACCGGTGCCTCTTTCGTCGCAATGAAGCGCGTGCCCATGTTCATGCCCTCGGCGCCCATGGCCATCGCTGCCACCAGCGAGCGCCCATCGGCCATGCCGCCAGAGGCGATGAAGGGGATCTTCAACTCTTGCGCCGCGCGCGGCAGCAGGATGAAGTTGGGCACGTCGTCCTCGCCGGGGTGGCCGCCGCACTCGAAGCCGTCCACGCTCACGGCATCGCAGCCAATCGCCTCGGCCTTCAGCGCGTGGCGCACCGAGGTGCACTTGTGGATGACCTTGATACCCGCTTCTTTCAGCATCGGCATCCACTTCTGCGGGTTGTTGCCCGCCGTCTCGACCACCTTGATGCCGCCATCCACGATGCTGCGCACGTAGCCGGGGTAGTCTGGCGGCGTGCGCGCGGGCAGAAACGTCAGGTTGACGCCGAAGGGCTTGTCGGTCATCGCGCGGCAGCGTGCGATCTCCTCAGCCAACGCCGCGGGCGACGGTTGCGTGAGCGCGGTCAGTATGCCCAGACCGCCGGCGTTGGACACGGCTGACGCCAGTTCTGCCAAGCCGACGAAGTGCATGCCGCCTTGTACGATGGGGTATTGAATGCCGAGCATGTCGGTGATGCGGGTGCGCATGGCGAAGTCCTCCGGTTGAGTGATGAGCAACGATGAATTGTGGGCACATCGTGCCACCCGCAGCGCGGTGCGCAGTCACGCGCTTGACTCGCTCGCGTCGCCCATGCGCGTCGCATGCACGCGACAAGCCGCTTGGCAAGAACCGGCGGGTTGCCGCACAATCCGCGCCTTCTCCTGCGTTCCGCGCCGC
>JAGOVZ010000285.1 GCA_018060485.1 Ottowia sp.
TCGCCCAGCTCCTGGTCGACGGTGTGCAGGCGCTTGACCAGGCTCTGCGTGTCGTCGCCGAGCTTGGGCAGCGCGCCGTTTTCGATCGCGTCGACGGCCTTGTTCATCTGCTCGGGCGACACGCCCATCAGCTTGGCAAAGCGCGAATCCCGCATGCTGGCCAGCGCATCCTTGGCCTTCTGGATGCTGGCCGGATCGTTGCGGTCCAGCCCCTCCAGCCGGCCCAGCACGTTGGACTTGACGTAGGCGTTGGCAAACTCCTGACCCAGCCAGACGCTGCGGTTGGCCAGCTTGGCCGGCCCGCTCAGGTTGGGGTTGACGAGGAAGTCCAGCACGCGCTGGCCCATGGGCCCCGACGCGAGGTTCGGGTCGGCCTGCAGCGCGGTAGAGACAGCCGCGCGCGAGGCGGGGTCGTCGAGGGTCTTTTTCAGCGCTTCGACGCTCGCATCGCTGGTGGCGCCGTTGTTGGCGCCCTGCCCCAGCGAAGCCATTTGCGCCAGCAGCTTCTTGCCGTCGTCCGCGAGCGTCTGCTGCATGCGCTTGCCGTCGGCCTCCCAGTTGGGATCGTCCTTCAGCTTGTTGGTGGTGTAGTCGGCGATCGCCTTCTTCAGCTGATCGGGCGTCATGGTGCCGCCCTGGTTCTGGATCAGCCAGCCGATCTCCTCCATGTGCCCGGCATAGGCGCGCGCGTCTTCCGTGACTTTTTCGCGGAACTGGGTGGTGCCGGTCTCGATCACGTGCTTCGAGATCGCGGCATAGTCGCCGTAGAGGCCCTCCTTCTTCGGCTGCTGGCCGAAGGCGATGGCGTAGTCGGGCCGGCCGCCTTCGGCGATGTGCTGCGTCACCGCCGGCGCATTCCACATGCCCATCTTGAGCATGCGGTCCATGTTGGCCTTGCCGGTCGGCGTGTCGAGGCTGCGCTCCAGCACTTTGAGCGTGGTGCCCATCTCCTTTTCGCCGATGACGGGGGTCTTGTACGTGTCCTGATAGACCTTGGCGTACTGCTCCAGCTTGGGTAGCGACTTGTCCACCACCTGCGCCGCCAGTTCGGGATCGAGGCCCTTCGTCACCTGATCGAGCCGCTCTGCGGCACGCTGCCCCTCCATCCGCTCGCCCATCATGTAGCCGGGGTAACGCCCCTTGGCCTGTTTCGGGTCCAGCGGCTCCATGGCCCAGTCGCTGGCCTTTTGAACCACGTCCTGGGCGCCCTGGCTGGCCAGCGCGGCCTTTCGCACTTCCGGCGATGAGGTCTTGAGTTGGTCGTTCAGCGACTGCACCGCCTTGCCCGGATCGCTTTCCTGCTTGGCCTTGGCCACGATGTCGTCGGCTTGTTTTTGCACCCGTGCCTGCTCGCGATCACCCGCCAGGCTTTTCAGGGCCTCATTCAGCCTGGCGCTGTCACCTTTGTCCGATGTGTAGCGCGCCGCCAGCTCCTTGCCTGCCGCGTCATAGTCCTTTTCGCTCGGGTCCTGGCCGGCCGGCAGCTTGTCGCGCAGGCGCTGTTCGAGTTCGGCGTTGACCGCCGTCTTCAGATCGGCTTTGGCGGTGACCATGTCGTCGTACACACGCAGCCTGGCAGGCGAGGGGGCGCTGTCGGTCAGGCCGTCGTAGGTGCGCTCGGCGCCCTTGTAGGTGGCCAGGGCCTGATCGGTGGCCCGCACCTTTTGCTCGAGCGGCGTGGCCGGCTTGTCGGCCGGCACCCACAGCTTCTGTCCGGGGTAGATCAGGTTGGCGTTGGGCACCTGGTGGCGGTTGGCGTTGGCAATGTCGTAGGGCGACACGCCGGGGTGCGCCTTCGCCATGTCGGTGAGCGACTGGCCGGGCTCGACCACGTCGGCCGTCGGCTCCTTGCCATAACCCACGCCAATCGGCACGTTGACCTTCTGGCCGATCTCGATCTGGTCGGCGTCCTTGATCTGCGGGTTGGCCGCCTGGATCATCGGCACCGTCGTCTGGTAGCGGTGCGAGACCTCGGTCAGCGTTTCTCCGCGCTGCACCTCGTGCTGCACATAGTGCTCGGGCGGCGGGGCATCCTTCTGTCCCTTATGCAGCGCCGGCGCGCGCACCGCTGGATCGACCTTCTCGCGCGGCGGTGGCGGCGGGGGTGGTGGCGGCGGCGCCTGAATCCGGCGGCCGTGGTTCACATCGGAAACGGTGTGCATTGCAAGCTCTCCTGTCCATAGCAGTCTATGAAGTCGCTCGCATGACAGCCAGCTGGCAGCGTTCCCATTGGTAAGCTTACTAAGGGGTGCGGCACGGGCGACCCGGCTGCCAGGTGGCGCCGGTGCCGGCCGCTCGTCCTACAGCCATGGCCGGGCCGGCATGCGATGCTCGGCATCTGGCCGCCAGCGCCACGCTGCGGTGCCGCCGCCGGTTTCTCTCCGTGAAGCACGCCATCGCCCCCGACCCCGCCCCGCGCGACCTGATCGTGCAGCGCCCCGAAGGGCTGTACTGCCCGGCGGGCGACTTCCACATCGACCCGTGGAAGCCGGTGGCGCGCGCCGTCATCACGCACGCGCACGGCGATCATGCGCGGCGCGGGCACGGCGCGTATCTGGCGCAGGCGCAAAGCGCCGGCGTGCTGCGCGCGCGGCTGGGCGCTGACATCAGTTTGCAGACGCTGGCCTACGGCGAGCGGATCGACGTGAACGGCGTGCGCCTGTCGCTGCACCCGGCGGGCCACGTGCTCGGCTCGGCGCAAGTGCGGCTGGAGCACGGCGGCCAGGTCTGGGTCGCCTCGGGCGACTACAAGCTGCAGGACGATGGCACCTGCGCGCCCTTCGAGCCGGTGCGCTGCGACGTGTTCATCACCGAATCCACCTTCGGCCTGCCGATCTACCGCTGGCAGTCGCAGGCCGCGCTGATGGCCGAAATCAACGC
>JAGOVZ010000286.1 GCA_018060485.1 Ottowia sp.
AAGCTGCTGGCGGCCGAATTCAACCGGCCCAGGCACACGCTGGTCGACCACCACACCTACGCCTTCATCGGCGACGGTTGCCTGATGGAAGGCATCAGCCACGAAGCCTGCGCGCTGGCCGGCGCGTGGAAGTTGAACAAGCTGATCGCCCTGTACGACGACAACGGCATCAGCATCGACGGCAAGGTGGCGCCCTGGTTCGTGGACAACACGGCCGAGCGCTTCGAGGCCTATCAGTGGAATGTGATCGGCCCCATCGACGGCCACGACGCCGACGCTGTGGACCGCGCCATTGGCGAGGCCAAGCAAAGCGCCGAGCGCCCCACGCTCATCATCTGCCGAACCCACATCGGCAAAGGCTCGCCGAACCGGCAAGACACCGCCAAGGCGCACGGCGAGCCGCTGGGCGCGAGCGAGATTGCGCTGACGCGCGAGGCGCTGGGCTGGCCGCATGGGCCGTTCGTGATCCCCGACGAAATCTACGCCGCGTGGGATGCCAAGCCCGCCGGCGCTCAGGCCGAGCAACGCTGGGACGAGCGCTTTGCCGCCTACGCGCAGGCGTATCCGCGCCTGGCCGCCGACTTCAAGCGCCGCATGGCGGGCGAGCTGCCGAAGAACTTTGCGCAGGTCGCCGTCGATGCGGCTGTTGAGGCGCACAAGAAGGCCGAGACCGTCGCCAGCCGCAAGGCCAGCCAGATCGCGCTGGAAGCCTTTACCGCCGCGCTGCCTGAGCTGATTGGCGGCAGCGCGGATTTGACCGGCTCCAACCTGACCAACACATCCTTCACAACGCCGCTGCGCTTCAACGACGATGGCTCGGTGGTGCTGCCCGAGCCCAAGCCGGATCGCGAAGCGCAACTGGCGCGCGGCACCAACGGCGTTGGCAAGGAAGACGAGCCCGGCAACAGCGCCGCCGCGCCGCTGCCCGAGGTTGATCACAAGGCCGCCGCGCCGGCCATCAGCGCGCGCTTTCACATCAACTACGGCGTGCGCGAATTCGGCATGGCCGCCGTCATGAACGGCATCGCGCTGCACGGCGGCTACATCCCGTATGGCGGTACCTTCCTGACCTTCAGCGACTACAGCCGCAACGCCATCCGCATGGCGGCGCTGATGAAGCAGCGCGTGGTGCACGTGTTCACGCACGACTCCATTGGCCTCGGTGAAGACGGCCCCACGCACCAGAGCATCGAACACGCCGCCAGCCTTCGCCTGATCCCCGGCCTGGACGTCTGGCGCCCCGCCGACACCGCTGAGACCGCCATCGCCTGGGCCGTGGCGCTGGAGAACAAGGACTGCCCCACGGCGCTGCTGCTGTCGCGCCAGAACCTGCCCTATGCCCCCAAGCGCGATCTGGGCGACATCAGCCGTGGCGCCTATGTCTTGAGCGAGCCTAGCGACGTGGGCCTGAAAGGAAAGGCCCAGGCGGTGCTCATCGCCACCGGCTCCGAAGTGCAACTGGCGCTCAAGGCACAGGAGCTGCTTGCTTCGCAAAAGATAGCTGTCCGCGTGGTGTCCATGCCGAGTACCAGTGCTTTTGATCGCCAAACCGTGGCCTACAAGCAAAGCGTGCTGCCTGACGGCCTGCCGCGCATCGCCGTGGAAATGGGCGTGACCGACGGCTGGTGGAAATACGGCTGCGCGGCCGTGGTCGGCATCGACCGCTACGGCGAATCGGCGCCCGCGCCCAAGCTGTTCGAGTTCTTTGGCTTCACGCCTGAAAACGTGGCCGACACCGTGCGCAAGGTGCTGCGCGGCTGATTTTTAATGCCTGATTGGCCTCCAGAGCTTGCTGGACGTGCGCAAGCAGCTATCAATCATCTAGCAAAAAAGGAAACTGCAATGACCATCAAAATCGGCATCAACGGCTTCGGCCGCATCGGGCGCATGGTGTTTCGCGCGGCGGTGGCGAACTTTGACGACATCGAGATCGTCGGCATCAACGACCTGCTGGAGCCGGACTATCTGGCCTACATGCTTACCTACGACAGCGTGCACGGCCGCTTCAAGGGCGACGTGAAGGTCGATGGCAACACGCTCATCGTCAACGGCAAGAAGATTCGCCTGACGCAAGAGAAGGACCCGGCCAACCTGAAGTGGGGCGAAGTCGGCGCCGAAGTGGTGATCGAATCCACCGGCCTGTTCCTGACCAAGGAGACAGCGCAAAAGCACATCGACGCCGGCGCCAAGAAGGTCATCATGTCCGCGCCGTCGAAGGACGACACGCCCATGTTCGTGCACGGCGTGAACTGCGCCAAGTACGCGGGCGAGCCGATCATCAGCAACGCGTCGTGCACCACCAACTGCCTGGCGCCGCTGGCCAAGGTGCTGAACGACAAGTGGGGCATCAAGCGCGGCCTGATGACCACGGTGCACGCGGCGACCGCCACGCAGAAAACCGTGGACGGCCCCAGCAACAAGGACTGGCGCGGCGGCCGCGGCATTCTGGAAAACATCATCCCCAGCAGCACCGGTGCCGCCAAGGCCGTCGGCGTGGTGCTGCCTGATCTGAAGGGCAAGCTGACGGGCATGTCTTTCCGCGTGCCGACGTCCGACGTGTCGGTGGTCGACCTGACGGTCGAACTGGAAAAGCCCGCCACCTACGCCGAAATCTGCGCCGAGATGAAGGCGCAGAGCGAAGGCAAGATGAAGGGCATCCTCGGCTACACCGAAGACAAGGTGGTCGCCACCGACTTCCGCGGCGACGCGCGCAGCTCGATCTTCGACGTCGATGCCGGCATCGCGCTCGACGCCACTTTCGTCAAGCTGGTGAGCTGGTACGACAACGAGTGGGGCTATTCCAACCGCTGCCTGGACATGGTGCGCGTGGTCACGAAAAAATAAGCTTCACCCCGCCAGCCCATGGCCCGCGCCCGGAAA
>JAGOVZ010000087.1 GCA_018060485.1 Ottowia sp.
CGCACCGCGGCCTGGCCGCCGCAGCATGACCGCCCTGCCCGCCCTCACCCCCGCGCTGGCCGCCGTTGGCGCGCTGGCCCTGGTGGGCGGCGCACTCGCTTGGGTGCTGCGCCGCTAGCGGGGCTATCCCACACAATCCGCCACATCACCTCGGCCACGCCGCCGCCGGCGATCCGCCCCCAGTTTTCTTGTCCCGCCGCACCGGGCGCGTTGCCCGCGTGTTGCCGCTTGTGGTTCACGATGTCCGCCTCTGCCCTGCCCCCTCCATCCCCCGCGTCGCACGCCGGGCGCAACGTTGCCATCATTGGCAGCGTGCTGCTGATGCACGGGGTGGCGCTGTGGGCGTTTGACCGCGGGCTGCTGCGCCCGCCGGTCGAGGTCATCGTGCCGGCGCAAATCCTGGCCGAGATGATCGCGCCGCCGCCTCCCGCGGCCCCGCCGGCGCCCGCACCCGAACCCGCGCCGCCCACCACGCCGGCACCGCCGGCCAAGGTCGCCGCGCCGCCGCGTCCCGCGACAGCGCCGCGTCCACGGCCCGCACCGCGCCCGGCACCGGCACCCCAGCCGCTGGCCGTACAGGAATCGGCCGCGCCCGCGCCCGTGGTGGCCGCGCCTGCGCCGCCCGCGCCCGCGCCGGCCCCAGCGCCCGTGCCGGCACCGCCTGCACCAGCGCCCGCGCCGGCACCGCCAGCGCCGCCGGTGGTGGTGCAGCCGTCGTCGAATGCCGCCTACCTGAACAACCCGCCGCCGCCCTACCCGCCCATGAGCAAGCGCCTGGGCGAGACCGGCCGGGTCATCGTGCGGGTGCTGATTGGCCCCAACGGCCGCGCGCAAGAGGCGCGCATCCAGCGCTCCAGCGGCTTCGAGCGGCTGGACGAGATCGCGCTGGAAACCGCGCGCGACCGCTGGCGCTACGTGCCCGGCACACGCAATGGCGTGCCCGAGGCGATGTGGTTCAACGTACCGATCAATTTTGTGTTGGAGTGAAGTGAAATGGACAACAACGGATTTGGCTTGATGCACGTGTGGGCCCAGGGCGACTGGGTCACGCGCTGCGTGTTCGCGGCGCTGGTCTTGATGTCGGTGGCCTCGTGGATCGTGATCGTGATCAAGGCGCTGGGTGTGGTGCGCGCCAAGGGCCAGGCGGCGCGCGTCGAAGGCTTCTGGCACTCGTCGGACATGGCCGAGGGCCTGTCCAAGCTGGGCACCGACGACACCAACCCGTTCCGCCAGATCGCCATTGAAGGGCGCGAAGCCGCCGCGCACCACCGCGCCACCAAGGCACAGTTGCACGACACGCTGGACGCCAGCGACTGGATCTCGCGCGCCCTGCGCAACAGCATCGACGACACCACGGGCCAGCTGCAAGCGGGCCTGGCGATCCTCGCCTCGGTCGGCTCCACCGCCCCCTTCGTGGGCCTGTTCGGCACCGTCTGGGGCATCTACCACGCGCTGATGAAGATCGGCTCGGCCGGCCAGGCCAGCATCGACCAGGTGGCTGGCCCGATCGGCGAGGCGCTGATCATGACCGCCATGGGCCTGGCGGTGGCCATTCCCGCCGTGCTGGGTTACAACGCGCTGGTGCGCGGCAACAAGCACATTCTGGCCAAGCTGGGGCGCTTCGCGCACGACCTGCACGCCTACTACGTGACCGGCGCGCGCGTGACGGCGGCCAGCGACGGCAAGGTTGTCGCCATGAAAAAGGGGTAAGCGGCCATGGCCGGATTCACCGCCGACGACACCGACGAGGTGATGAGCGAGATCAACATGGTCCCGTTCATCGACGTGATGCTGGTGTTGCTGATCATCTTCATCATCACCGTGCCGGTGATGAAGCATGCCGTCAACGTGCAACTGCCCAAGGTCAGCAACGAAAAAGCCGTCGACAAGCCCGAGACCGTGCGCCTGACCGTGCAGGCCGATGGCAGCTACGCCCTGGGCGAAGAGAAGATCGCCGACGACCAGTTGGCCCCGCGCCTGCAGGCCGAGGCCGCCAAGCAGCCGCAGCCCGACCTGCACATCCGCGGCGACAAGGACGTGCGCTATGAGCGCGTGGCGCAGGCCATGGCGGCGGCGCAGCAGGCCGGCCTTTCAAAAATCGGCTTCATCACCGAGCCGCCCAAAAACTGAGGAAGGAGCCCGCGCATGACCCCACCGCGCATCGACATGCCGCCAGCGCCCGAGGCGCTGCTGCCCGCCGCCCGCCCGGCGCAGGCCCACGCGCCGGCGCCGCTGCCCAGCGACCAGTTGCTGCAAGGCCGCAAGGCCGTCGAGATCAGCCACAACGGCTCGGTTTACCGCCTGCAGGCCACCAAGCTGGGCAAGCTGATCCTCACCAAGTGACGGGCAGGCCCGCCGCCGTTCACTGTTTTTCAAGTTTCATCGTGGGAAGCGCGTCACGCGCTTTTTAAATGCAAGCCAGGCCGCAAGACCAAGCCAGCATCTTTTAGCGGCCCCACGCAGAGCGCCGCCAATACCAAGCCGGCGCGAGCGGATCGCGTACCATGCAGGCGAGCATCGGGTCGCACGATCCCGCCCCTGCAACGAACCCAGCCACCCCCATGCACAAGGCCATGACGCGCTGGTACTTTGGCTGGAACATCGTTGCCGCATCGGCGCTGCTGACCTTGCTGTCGTCGGGCATGCGGCTCAGCACCGGCCCGTTCTTCCTGCCCATCGCGCAAGACCTGGGCTTCAGCCGCAGCCTGCTGGCGTCCGAAGCTTTTGGCTGGCGCGCCACGCTGGTCGGCTTTGCCGCCACGCTGACGCTGGTGGCCATCCCAGCCGCACTGTTCATCATGCGCGACCAGGCACCCGAAGGCACCGACCTGCGTCCGACCAACGCCACGGCTGCTGCAGCCCCCGCTGCGCCCGCGCCCGTCTTGAGTCTGCGCGACGCCTTGCGCACTGCGCCGTTCTGGATGATCTTTGGCGGCCTGTTCGCCTGCGGCTACAGCATGAACCTGTTGGGCACGCACGGCGTGCCGATGCTGATGGACCACGGCTTTGACGCCCACAGCAGTTCGATGGGCATCGGCCTGATCGGCTTTGTCGCCATCTTCGGCACGCTGGTGCTGGGCCGCTGGTCAGACCGGCTGCCGCGCCGCAACATCCTGGCGGCCATCTACGGCGTGCGCGGGCTGGGCTTTTTCGCGCTGATGATCGTGGGCACGCATTGGGAGCTGTACGTCACCGCCAGCATCGGCGGGCTGGTGTGGGCCGGCAGCATCGCGCTGTCGTCGGCCATCCTGGCGGATTTGTACGGCGTGCGGCTGGTGGGCGTGCTGTACGGGCTCGCGTACGTGGGCCACCAGTTGGGCGGCATGCTGAGCGCCTGGCTCGGCGGCTGGGGCTACGAGCGCTTTGGCACGCACTGGGTGGCGTTTGGCGCCTCCGGTGCGCTGCTGCTGGCCGCCGCCGTGGTGGCATTGCAGTTGCCGACGCGGCGGCCGGTGGCGGTGCCGGCGTAGCGCGCACCTACTGATCAAAACAGGCGCTGGCGCTTGTCAGACAAGCGCGAGCAGCTATCAAAAAAGAAGCAACCGCTCAGTAGGTTTCCAGGTGCAGCCGGCCTTCTTTCTTCAGGCGGCCGCCGATCTCCTCCCAGTTGAGCCCCGCGCCCTGCACCACGTCGCGCAGGGCCAGCACCACGCCTTCTTCCATGCTTTTGAGGCCGCAGACGTAGATGAAGGTGTTGGCGTCCTGCAGCAGCGGCGCCACATCGGCGGCGCGTTCGCGCAGCGCGTGCTGCACGTACTTCTTGGCCGCGCCGGGCGTGCGGCTGAAGGCGAAATTGATGTCGATGAAGTCCTTGGGCAAGCCTTGCAGCGGGCCGAAGTACGGCAGTTCTTGCTGCGTGCGGGCGCCAAAGAACAGCATCAGCTTGCCGCCTTCGAACTTGCCCGTTTTGCGCAGGCGCCGGCGCCATTCGGTCATGGCGCGCATGGGGGCCGAGCCGGTGCCGGTGCAGATCATGATGATGTTCGAACGCGGGTGGTTGGGCATCAGGAAGCTGGTGCCGAACGGGCCGGTCACTTGCACGGTGTCGCCCACCTTCAGGTCGCACATGTAGTTGCTGGCCACGCCGCGCACGGGCTGGCCCTGGTGGTCTTCGAGCACGCGCTTGATGGTCAGGCTGATGTTGTTGTAGCCCGGCCGCTCGCCGTTGCGCGGGCTGGCGATGCTGTACTGGCGCGGGTGGTGCGGCTTGCCTCGCTCATCCACGCCGGGCGGGATGATGCCGATGCTCTGGCCTTCCAGCACCGGAAAGGGCATGGCGCCGAAGTCGAGCATGAGGTGGTGCGTGTCGTACTCTGTGCCGACTTCGGTGACGCGCACGTTGCCGACCACGGTGGCGGTGACGAACTTGTCGGCCGCCTTGGGGCCATACAGATTGGCGTAGGCGTGCGCGGCGGACCAGGGCGGCGTGGTGGCGCCAAAGGCGGATGAGTTGAAGGGCGCTTCGCCAGTCGGGTCTTGCGCGGCGGCATCCATCTGCGCTTGCGGCACCAGGTCCTCTGCCGAATTGGTGGCACCTTCGGCCACGCCCAGCTCGGCCAGTTGCTCGGGCGTTTTCTCGGCCGGCAGGTCGTCCCAGCTGAATTGCTCATCGAGCGTATAGGGCTGCGACTTGGGCACGAGCCGCCAGTTGTCGATGCTGCCGGTGGGGCATGGCGAGATGCAATCCATGCAGAAGTTGCACTTGCTGGCATCGACCACGTAGTTGCGGCTGTCGTGCGTGATGGCCTGCACGGGGCAGATCGATTCGCAGGTGTTGCAGCGGATGCAGATCTCGGGGTCGATCAGGTGCTGCTTGAGGATCGCTGAGGTGTTCATGGTCAACTCCTAACAGCCGTACGCGAAGAACGCTAAGGATTCGCGAAGGAGGCAAAAGGAAAACCAAAAATGATTTTGAGTTCTTTTTCGCGTCCTTCGCGTGATCTTCGCGTCCTTCGCGTCCGGTATTCCGGGTGTTCAGTCGCGCTTCAATTAAACCGCACGTACTCGAAGTCAACCGGCTGCCGGTTGATGCCCATGACCGGCGGCGCAATCCAGCCGGCGAACTTGCCGGGCTCCACGACGCGGCCCATCAGGCTGGCCACATACGCGCGGTCTTCCGGCGTCGGCAGCCACTGGTCAACCTTGGCCTTCCACTCCGCCTCGCTCACCACCTGTCCTTCGGGACTGACTTTCACGCCGGCCAGCGCGCCGATGTTGCGGTGGAAGGCCTTGTGCGGCACTTTCAGTTTGAAGGGGATGCCGGCCTTGTCGATGATGCGGTTCCAGCGCTCGACGCCGCCCACGCTGTCCTTGATGTAGTCGTCGCGCAGCACTTCGTTCAGCGCGTTGAGCATGGGCACTTCTTTTTCGCTCAGCTTGCCGTCTTGCACGTTGAGCACCTTGTAGCTCTGGCCTTTCAGGACGTGATCGTCCTGGCGCTTGCCTTCTTCGTAGCGGCCCTTCAGGCCCGTGGAGTAGAAGGTGGCGGCGTTGCTCGATTCGTCGGCGCCAAACAGGTCGATGGTGACGCTGAAGTGGAAGTTGAGGTAACGCTGAATCGTCGGTAAGTCGATCACGCCCGCCGCGCGCAGCTTGGCCGGGTCGTCGGTCTTGAGCTGGTTCATCATGTCCACCGTGCGCTGAATGACGCGGCCCACGCCGGATTCGCCGACGAACATGTGATGCGCTTCTTCGGTCAGCATGAACTTGGTGGTGCGGGCGAGCGGGTCGAAGCTGCTTTCAGCCAGCGCGCACAGTTGGAACTTGCCGTCGCGGTCGGTGAAGTAGGTGAACATGAAGAAGCTCAGCCAGTCGGGCGTCTTCTCGTTGAAGGCTTGCAGGATGCGCGGGTTGTCGGCGTTGCCGCTGCGGCGCTCCAGCAGCGCCTCGCCCTCTTCGCGACCATCGCGGCCAAAGTATTTGTGCAGCAGGTAGACCATGGCCCACAGGTGGCGGCCTTCTTCGACGTTGACCTGGAACAGGTTGCGCAGGTCGTACTGGCTGGGGCATGTCAGACCCAGATGGCGCTGCTGTTCGACGGATGCCGGCTCGGTGTCGCCCTGCGTGACGATGATGCGGCGCAGGTTGGCGCGGTGCTCGCCGGGCACATCTTGCCAGGCGTCTTCACCCAGGTGGTCGCCGAAATGGATCTTGCGGTCTTTCTCGGCCGGGTTCAGGAAGATGCCCCAGCGGTAGTCCGGCATCTTGACGTGGCCAAACTGCGCCCAGCCCTGCGGATCGACGCTGATGGCGGTGCGCAGGTAGACGTCGAAGTTCTGGCTGCCATCCGGCCCCATGTCTTGCCACCACTCCAGGTAGTTGGGCTGCCAGCTCTCCAGCGCGCGCTGCAGCGTGCGGTCTTCGGACAGGTTGACGTTGTTGGGGATTTTTTCGCTGTAGTCGATGCTGGACATGGTGGTCTCCTTGGAATGATGTTGATGGCTCATTGCGCCTGATGAACGGGTGGCCGACGGTGGCGTATAAAAAAACAGAACACAGAGGCACAGAGGAATACCAAGAGGTTTTGTCTTCTTTTCTCTGTGCCTCTGTGCCTCTGTGTTCTGTTCTGCATCGCACAGATTCATACGCGATTCATGTCGAACTGCGCCTTGTCGCCCTTGCCGTAGACCTTCAGCGCGCCCTTGTCGCCCACGGCATTGGGGCGCTGGAAGATCCAGTTCTGCCACGCGGTCAGGCGGCCGAAGATGCGGGTGAACATGTTTTCGTTCTGTGCGAAGCGCAGGTTGGCTTCCAGGCCCGTCAGCGCGTCGGGCGACATGGCGGCGCGTTCTTCCAGCGCGATGCGCACTTCGTCGGCCCAGTCGATGTCGTCGGGCGCGGCGGTGATCAGGCCCAGCTTTTCGGCTTCCTTGGGGCCGAGCGGCTTGCCGGCGGCGGCGCGCACGGCTTCCATGGGCGCGGCTTCTTCGTAAAAGCGGCGCGCCAGGCGCGACTGGCCGTTGACCATCGGCAGCAGGCCGAAGTTGAAGGCGCCCAACGTAATGCTGGCGGCGTTCGCGTCGTCCAGCATGTAGGCGCGGTCGGCGCAGAAGGCCAGCTCGGCCAGCGTGCCGGCAAAGCACGACCCCGGCTCGATCAGCGCGAACAGGCTGCGCGAGGACACATCGAGCCGCGCAAAGGTGCGGCGCAGCATGCCGATGGTTTCGTTCACGAACCAGTGTTCGCGGTGCGCTTCCATCGTGGCGTCGGCGGCCAGCACCGCAGCCGAGTCGCCTTCGGTTTTCAGAATCCAGGTGCCGATGTCCAGCTCGTTGGTGCGCATGTGCAGGATGGCGTCGTCCAGCTCGCGCGCCATCGCCAGCGGCCACCAGTTCACGCCGGCGGCTTCGATGCCAGCGATGTCTTTCGGTTGATCGCCCTGCGGCGCCTTGACCAAAAACGTGGCGTTGCGCTTGCCACGGCTGATGTCGATGCTTACATTTTTATAGCTGATGGTGTCGCCGTCGATCCGGCGCTCGATCGGCGTGAGCGCCACGCCTTGGCCCGCGCCACGGTGGCTGCCGGCCGCCAGTTCGCTGGCCCGCTTCGCCACGGTGTCGTTGAACACCTGTGGCTTGGCCACCGCATCGACCAGCCGCCAATCGACCGCGCGCTGACCGCGCACGCCTTCGACGCTGGTGCAAAAGATGTCGGCCAAATCGTGCCGCACATGGCGCTTGTCGGTCACGCGCGTCAGGCCGCCGGTCCCGGGGAGCACGCCGAGCAGCGGCACTTCGGGCAGGCTGACGCTGCTGTTGCGGTCGTCGACCAGGATGATCTCGTCGCAGGCCAGTGCCAACTCGTAGCCGCCGCCGGCGCAGGCGCCGTTGACGGCGGCGATGAATTTCAGGCCGCTGTGCTGGCTCGAGTCCTCGATGCCGTTGCGCGTCTCATTGGTGAACTTGCAGAAGTTCACCTTCCAGCCGTGGCTGGACACGCCCAGCATAAAGATGTTGGCGCCTGAGCAGAACACCTTGTCCTTGGCGCTGGTGACGACCACGGTCTTGACCTCGGGGTGCTCGAAGCGGATGCGTTGCAGCGCGTCGTGCAGTTCGATGTCCACGCCCAGGTCGTAGCTGTTCAGCTTCAGCTTGTAGCCGGGGCGCAGGCCGGCGTTTTCGTCGATGTCGATGGCCAGCTGCGCGGTGGCGCCGTCAAACGACAGCTTGATGTGACGGTACTGGCTGGGGTCGGTGCGGTATTCGACTTGGGGGGCGGGCATGGCGGCTCCTTGGCGGGTTGTCTCATCGGATCGGATGACATGAATAATAATTCACATTTCCCATCCATGTCAATGCATTATTTTGCATGTCACGCTTTGATGCCCGTCGCCTCCCGCACGCTCTGGCGCAGCGCGCGGAAGGCTGCCTCCTCGCTGTCGTAATCGCTGGTATTGAAGCGCAGATCGGCCTTGGCGTAGAAAGCCGAACGCCCGGCCAGGATGCGCTTCAAATCCTCCATCGCCTCGGCGCTGGCGGCCATCGGCCGCATGTCGCCCTGCGCCGCCACGCGGCCCATGTGGTCGCCCGGGTCGGCCTGCAGCCAGATGGTGTAGCAGTGCTGCAAAAGCAGGTTGAAGTTGGCCGCATCGGCCACCAGGCCGCCGGGCGTGGCGATCACGACTTCGGGGTAGATCTGGATCGCCTCTTCCAGCGCGCGGCGCTCGTAGCGGCGGTAGGCGTTGGTGCCGTACAGGTTGTGGATTTCGTTGATGCTGCAACCGGCAAACTGCTCGATCTCGCGGCTGAGTTCGATGAAGGCGTAGCCCAAATCCTGCGCCAGCCGTTGGCCCAGGGCCGACTTGCCGGCACCGCGCAGGCCGATCACCGCGATGCGCGTGGTGCGCGCGCGGTCGGCGGCGCCGGGGGCGTGGAACAACTCGCTCAAATGCTGGCGCGCACGGCGCAGATCGGGCTCGCTGCGGTGCTCCAGCAGTTCGCGAATCATCAGCCATTCGGGCGACGAGGTGGTCACGTCGCCCAGCAGCTCGCTCAAGTCGCAATGCAGCGCCTGGGCCACCTGCAGCAGCACCAGGATCGAGGCGTTGCCGGTGCCGTATTCGAGGTTGGCCAGGTGTCGCTCGGACACCTCGGCCGCTTGCGCCACGGCCTTGCGCGTCATGCCGCGGCGCGAGCGCAGGTTGCGCACGCGCTCGCCCAGCGCGACGAGGAAGGGGTGGCGCGGCGCGTCCGCCGGCGTGGCGTCGGTCGGCGAGCGTTCTTGAAGTTCAGTGCTCATGGGGAAGTCATCTTGACATGCACTTTAATGCATCTTACGATACACGCACAATAATTCATTTCACCACGCGACCTGCAAAAGATCAATGTGGGGCGCGAGAAGACCAGCCGACCCACAGCCTTACGCGAAGGACGCGAAAGAATTCAGA
>JAGOVZ010000088.1 GCA_018060485.1 Ottowia sp.
TACCTGCTGCTGCCGGTCGCGCGCCTGCCCTCGGTTGATTTCCCCGTCATCTCCGTCAGCGCCAACATGCCGGGTGCCTCGCCCGCCGACATGGCGCGCACCGTCGCCACGCCGCTGGAGCGCACGCTCGGCACCATCGCCGGCGTCAACGAGATGACCTCGTTCAGTGGCACCGGCTCGACCCGTGTCACGCTGCAGTTCGACCTCAACCGCAACATCGACAGCGCCGCGCGCGACGTGCAGGCCGCCATCAACGCCGCGCGCGTCGATCTGCCGGCCAACCTGCGCAGCAACCCGACTTACCGCAAACGCAACCCGGCGTCGCAGCCGTTCATGATCCTGGCGCTCACCTCCAAGACGCGCACGCCGGGGCAGATCTACGACGCGGTCAGCAACATCGTCAGCCAGCGGCTGCTGCAGGTCGAGGGCGTGGGCGATGTGGAGCTGGGCGGCGGCTCGCTGCCCGCGGTGCGGGTGCAATTGAACCCGTTTGCGCTCAATGAACTGGGCATCAGCGGCGACGACGTTCGCGCCGCCATTCAAGCCAACAACGCCAACCGGCCCAAGGGCGCGGTCGACGTGGGCGGCATGGAAGACGGCCGCGCGCTGCAGGTGCTGACGCCCGCGCCGGGCCTGCGCGCGGCCGACTACCGCAACATGATCATCGCCCTGCGCAACCAGCAAGAGGTGCGGCTGCAGGACGTGGCGCAGGTGATCGACAGCGTGCAGGACACGCGCACGCGCGGCATGTTCAATGGCCAGCCGGCCATCGTGGTCAACATCACCCAACAGCCCGACGCCAACCTGATCGCCACCGCCAACGCCATCGACAAGCTGCTGCCGCAATTGCGCGCGCAACTGCCGCAGGACATCAATCTCGACGTCGCCATCGACCGCACCGGCAGCGTGCGCGCCTCGGTGCTTGAGGTCGAGATCACGCTGGTCATCGCCGTGCTGCTGGTCGTCGTGGTCGTCGGGCTGTTCCTGCGCAACGTGCGGGCGGCGGTGATTCCGGCGGTGGCCACGGTGGTGTCGCTGCTGGGCACCTTCGGCGTCATGTACCTGCTGGGCTATTCGCTCAACAACCTGACGCTGATGGCGCTCACCGTGGCGACCGGCTTCGTGGTGGACGACGCCATCGTGGTGCTCGAAAACATCTCGCGCCACCTGGAGATGGGCCAGTCGCGCAAGCAGGCGGCGCTGCAGGGCGCGCGCGAGGTCGGCTTCACGGTGCTGACCATCAGCGTGTCGCTGGTGGCGGTGTTCATTCCGCTCTTGTTCATGGGCGGGCAGGCCGGGCGGCTGTTTCGCGAATTTGCGGTCACGCTGTCGGCGGCGGTGATGATTTCGCTGGTCATCTCGCTCACCACCACGCCGATGCTGTGCGCCATGCTGCTGCGCAAGCAGCACGGCGATGCGGCGCCGCCGCGCCAGAGCGTGGCCAGCCGCCTGCGCGCGCGCCTGGGCGGCTGGGCGCGCGGCGGCGAGGCGGTCATGATGAAGGGCTATGCCAGCGCGCTGGACTGGGCGCTGGCATCGCCCTGGCTGGTGGTGCTGGTGCTGCTGGTGGTGGTGGGGCTGAACGGCTATCTGTTCACGCACATTACCAAGGGCTTCTTCCCCGAGCAGGACAACGGCCAGATGACGGGCGGCCTGCGCGCCGACCAGAGCATTTCGTCCACCGCGCTGGCCGACAAGCTGCAGCAGGCCATCGACATCGTGCGCGCCGATCCGGCGGTGGCCACCGTGGTCGGCTTTGCGGGCGGCGGCGGGGCCGGCGGCGGTTTCATGGCGGCGGCGCTCAAGCCACTCGGCCAGCGCTCGGGCCCCGAGGGGCGCGAGAGCACGCGCCAGGTCATCAACCGCCTGCGCCCGCAACTCAACCAGATCACCGGGCTGCGCGTGTTCATGAACCCGGTGCAAGAGCTGCGCATGGGCGGGCGATCGAGCAACAGCACCTACCAATACACGCTGAAGGCCGACAACGCGGCCGACCTGAAGGCCTGGACGCTCAAGCTGTCGGCGCGCATGAAGCAGATGGCGCAGCTCACCGACGTCGACGACGACCAGAGCGACAACGGCGTGGAGACTTTCGTGCAGGTCGATCGCAACAAGGCGGCCGAGCTCGGCGTGTCGCTGGCCAGCATCGACGCCGCGCTCTACAACGCTTTTGGCCAGCGCCAGGTGGCCACCATGTACGCCGACCTGAACCAGTACGCGGTGGTGATGGAATGGGCGCCGCGCAACGCGCAATCGCCAATCGCGCTGCGCGACGTGTACGTGCCGGCCAAGCGCGTCAGCACCACCACGGCGGCCAGTGCCGGTACTTCAACTTTCGTAGCTGGCAGCGCAAGCGGGGCCGGCGCCGGTGGCACATCTGCCTTGAATTCATCGTCTGCAACCACGGCATCGGCCAGCACATCGGCCAGCGCCACCACCGGCGGCTCGTCGGCCAACCCGGCGCTGCGCAACGCGTCCACCGGGCAGCCGATATCGGTCTCGCCCGCCAACATGGTGCCGCTGTCGGCCTTTGCCACTTTCAGCGAACGCAGCGTGCCCACCAGCGTGTGGCACGACGGCGGCGAGCTGTCCAGCACGCTGTCGTTCAACCTGGCCGACGGCGTGTCGCTGGAGCAGGGGCGCGCCGCCGTGCTGCAGGCCGAAAGCGACATCGGCATGCCCAACAACGTGCGCGGCGCCTTTGCCGGCGCGGCCGCCGCGGCGCAGCAAACCGAGTCCCAGCAGACGGTGCTGATCGTCGCCGCCATCGTGGTGATCTACATCGTGCTCGGCATCCTGTACGAAAGCCTGATCCACCCCGTGACGGTGCTCACCACCTTGCCCAGCGCCGGCTTTGGCGCCGCGCTGTCGCTGCTGGCGCTGAAGATGGAGTTTTCCATCATGGCGCTGATCGGCGTGTTTTTGCTGATCGGCATCGTGAAGAAAAACGCCATCCTGATCATCGACTTCGCGCTCGACGCCGAGCGCGCGCGCGGCCTGACCGCGGTGCAGGCGGTGCGCGAGGCGTGCCTGCTGCGCTTTCGGCCGATTTTGATGACCACGCTGGCCGCCGGCCTGGGCGCGTTGCCGCTGGCCATCGGTTTCGGCCAGGGGTCTGAGCTGCGCCAGCCGCTCGGCGTGACCATCATCGGCGGCCTGGTGGCCAGCCAGTTGCTGACGCTGCTGACGACGCCGGTGGTCTACGTGCTGCTCGACAAACTGCGGCGCCGCCACGACGGCGAGGCGCACCTGGCGCGCGCGGTCGCGGCATGAACAAGGGAGTCAAGGGCAGTTGATGAATAAATACGAATTTGATAGCGGCTTGCGCAGGACCGACAAGCGCCAGCGGCCGATTTCATTCAAAACCATCACCGCGGCGGCATTGCTGGTGGCGCTGTGCGGCTGCAGCTTTGCGCCGCGCGAGCAGACGCCCGTCGTGCCGCTGTCGGCCGCGTGGAAGACCGCCGCACCGCAGGCCGGCTGGGTCAGCGCCGACGACGCGCGCGCCTGGCAGGCCGGCCGCTGGTGGGAGCTGTTTGCCGACGCCGAGCTGTCGGCGCTGATGCAGCGCGTGAACATCCACAACCAGAACCTGGCCCTGGCCGCCGCCAACGTGGCGCAGGCCGAGGCGCTGCTGCGCCAGCAGCGCGCTGGCCTGCTGCCGAACGTCGGCGCGTCGGTGGGCGCGCAGCGCGCCGGCGGGCAGGACAGGAGCACCACGCATTCCGGCTCGGTCGGCCTCAACGTCAGCTGGGCGCCCGATCTGTGGGGCCAGATCGGCGACGCGGTGCGCGCGCAGGGCGCCAACGTGCAGGTGAGCGAAGCCAACCTGGCGGCGGCGCGCCTGTCGGCCCAGGGGAGCCTCGCCGCCGCCTACTTTGCGCTGCGCGAGCAGGACGCCGAGATGGCGCTGCTGGACGACATCATCACCGGCTACGAACGCAGCATGAAGATCACGCAGAACCGCTACGACGCTGGCGTGGCCGCGCGCACCGACGTGCTGCAGGCGCAAAGCACGCTGGAAAGCGCGCGCGCCAGCCGCGTGGCGCTGCAGATGAACCGCGAGCTGAACGAGCACGCCATTGCGCTGCTGGTGGGTGAGGCGCCGGCCAACTTCAGCCTGCCGCCGTCGCCGTGGGTCGACCGCGTGCCCGCCGTGCCGGCCGGCGTGCCGTCTGAACTGCTGCTGCGCCGGCCCGACGTGGCCGCCGCCGAGCGCGCCGTGGCCGCCGCCAATGCGCGCATCGGCGTGGCGCGCAGCGCCTACTTTCCGCAGCTCACGCTGCAAGGCAGCATCGGCGCCAGCGGCAGCCACCTGCTGGACGTGATTTCGGCACCCAAACTGCTGTGGTCGCTGGGCGTGGCGCTGGCGCAGTACGTGTTTGACGGCGGCGCACGCACCGCCGCGGTCGATCAGGCCCTGGCCGCGCACGACGCCGCCACCGCCAGCTATCGGCAAGCGTCGCTGGCCGCCATGAAAGAGGTGGAAGACGAACTCACCGCGCTGCTGCGCCTGGCCGAGCAGATCGAACACGTCCGTGTCGGCGCCGACGCCGCCGCGCGCGTCGAGAAGCAGGTGATGAACAGCTACCAGGCTGGCCTGTCCGCCTACACCAACGTGGTGACGGCACAAGCCACGGCCCTCAACGCGCGCCGCTCGCTGATGCAGCTGCAACTGCAGCGCCAGCAAGCGGCGGTGGCGCTGGTGCAGGCGCTGGGCGGCGGCTGGCAGGCGCCGTGGGGTGCTGTGGACGCCGCAACGTCGCCTCGTTGACGGCTGGCGCCGCTGCCTTACCCCTTGCGCTGAACCACCAGGTTCCGCCGCGCGTCCTCCGGATAGGCGAAGGTGATTGCGCCGTTGCGGACCACGCCCAGGTACAGCATGTTCATGGTAATGGCGTTGTGGTCCGTCGTGCTGAAGGCGTTCTTGTAGGTGGTCACCACGCCGTAGTAGGGGCGGTCGTTGGTTTCCAGCGCGTGCTTGATCGCCGGGCCGTCGATGGTCTTGTTCTTGATCGTGAACAGCGCATAGGCCAGCAGATAGCCCGCGTCGTAGCCTT
This sequence comes from Ottowia sp., assembly GCA_018060485.1. Taxonomy (GTDB): domain Bacteria; phylum Pseudomonadota; class Gammaproteobacteria; order Burkholderiales; family Burkholderiaceae_C; genus Ottowia. The sequence continues at coordinate 5,061 of JAGOVZ010000088.1, forward strand.
GTGCGGCAGCCACCGGCACGGTGATGCGCTCCACCTTGTAGGCACGGCGGAAGTTGGCCAGGAAGGTTGAGCGGCGTTCGTTGCTCGGCTCGGCAATGAAGGTCTGTGCCATCAGCGAACCTTCGGCCGCGCTCTTGGCGTTGTCGATGTAGAACGGAAAGGACAGCGGCCAGGTGCCGATCTGGGTCACCTTCCAGCCCAGCGCCTCGCGGGCGCGGCCAATCAGCGCGTTTTCGGGCCCCACGGTGATCGTGAACACCGTCTGCGCGCCGGCGTCACGCGCCTCTTTCACGGCGTCGGACAAGTCCTTGACGCCCACATCGAAGCGCTTGATGTACGCCGGCTTGAGCTTGTGCGCCTCCAGCGCGGCCATGAAGTCATTGAACCCCGCCTCGCCGTAGCCGCTGGTGTCGGCAAAAATGGCGATCTTCGTCCAGCCGCGCTTGACGGCATCGTTGACGACAAAGGGCACCTGCAGGTTGTCGGTGGCGGACGACTGGAAGATGTAGCTTTCGGCGGTGGGGTATTTCTTGGTGATCGGCGATCCGGTCGCGCAGGGCACCAGCAGCGGCACCTTGTTCTTCTGGAACTCGTCCAGCGCCTTCATCGCGTTGCCGGTGTTGCAAAAGCCGATGGTGGCGACCACGCCTTCCTTGATCAGTTCCTGCGCGGCAGCGAGCGCACCGTCGGGCGTGCTCTTGTCGTCCTTGACGACGACCTCGAACTTGCGTCCCACGTAACCGCCGAGGTCGTTGATCTCCTTGATGGCCAGTTCCGCGCCACGCTTCATCGAGGTGCCGAAATCGGCAGAGCCGCCACTGAAAGGCCCGACAAGGCCGATCTTGATCGCGGGTTGTTGCGCGCTGGCGGACGCTGCCAGCAGCGCAAGCGACGCGCCGACCAAACTCAGCACGCCCGATCTGTTGGTTCTCGTGAACACGGCATGAGTCTCCTGAAAAAATCTGTCTGCATTAGAACCGCTATTGGCGTGCCCATCGGCATGGTAGAAACCCGGAACACCCCGCGCGCTCACTGGCAATGCCAACTATTTCGCGAATCGCTTCGTGTTGCGCCGGCGCTGCGCACCAGGCGCTTCGTGCCGGGCAAAGTGCGCGCACAGCAGCTCGACCAGCGCCTGCGCATACGCCGGCAGGGCATCGTTCTCGCGCGAGAGCACGCGCCGCTCGCGCCACTTCCACTCATCGGTCAGCTCGATCTGCACCAGCCTCATCGCCGCCAGATTGCGCCGCGCCGCGCTCTCGGGCACCACGCCGATGCCGACGCCGCCGCCGATCATGCGGCACATGGCGTCGAAGCTGGTCAGCTGGATGCGCAGCTTGAGCGTGCGTCCCATCTGCTCGGTGATGCGGCTCAGGTAGGCCTGCAGCGTGCTGCCGCTGTGCATGCCGATGTGGTCGTGCTCCAGCGTGTCGGCAAATGTCACCGACTTGTGGCGCGCCAGCGGGTGACCGCGCGCCACCACCAGCACCAGCCGGTCGGTCGAGAAGTGGACCGCGCGCAGCCCGGTCAGGTCGACATCGCCGGCGACGATCCCCAAGTCGGCGCGGCCTTCGCGCACGCCGCGCGCGATGTCACCGTTCGGTTTTTCCTGAAGGTCGATGTTGATCGTCGGGTGCGCCGCCATGAAGGCGGGCAGCAGCTCGGGCAGGAAATCCATCACCGCCGTGGTGTTGGCGTACACGCGCAAGTGCCCGCGCAGGCCGCCGCCGTATTCCTGCAGTTCGGCGCGCAACTGCTCGGCCTGGCGCAGCACGCCGCGCGCGTGGTGCAGAAAGGCATCGCCCGCCGGCGTGAGGCGCACGCCACGCGCTTCGCGGTGGAACAGTGCCATGCCGGCCTGTTCTTCCAGCGCCTTGATGCGCGCGCTGGCGGCGGCCAGCGACAGGTGCTGGCGCAAGGCGGCGCGGGTGAGGGCGCCTTCGTCGGCGGCGCGCACGAACAGGCGCAGGTCGGTCAGATCGAATTGCATGGTGGTTGGCGCAGTGGCAAGCCTTCGGATTATCCGAAACCTTGTTCTCGAAATCACCGATGGTGCGATGGCCCCGCGCGGGCCAACATCGGGCCATGGAGACAAGCAACGACCGCGCGCTGGACGCCGCCGCCATCGCCCACCTGCGGCAATGGGTGGGGCGCAGCGAAACACTGACCGACGACATTGCCGCCGCGCCGCTGCGCGGCCTGTCGGCCACGCTGGACAGGGGCGACGCGCCGCCCGAGCATGGCGACGCCGTGCCGCCGCTCGGCCACTGGCTGTACTTTCTGCCGCAGGCGCCGCAAAGCCAGATCGGGCCGGACGGCCACCCCAAGCGCGGCGGCTTTCTGCCGCCCGTGCCGCTGCCGCGCCGCATGTGGGCTGGTGGCCGCCTGGTGTGGGAGCCGGGCAACCCGCTGCGTGTGGGCGATGCGGCGCGCAAGGTCTCGCGCATCGAATCGGTGACGCACAAGACGGGGCGCAGCGGCGAAATGATCTTTGTGCTGGTGCGCCATGAAGTGCACAACGAGCGCGGCCTGTGCCTGACCGAAGAGCACGACATCGTTTACCGCGCGGCAGCGCAACCGGGCGAAAAGGCCGCTGCGCCCACGGCGGCCGAAACGCGGGCCACGTGGCGGCGCGAAATCGTGCCCGACGACGTGCTGCTGTTCCGCTACAGCGCGCTCACCTTCAACGGCCACCGCATCCACTACGACCGCCAGTACGTGACCGAGGTCGAAGGCTACCCGGGCCTCATCGTGCATGGCCCGCTGATTGCCACGCTGCTGACCGACCTGGTGCGCCGGCACGAATCGCACGCGGTGATGCGGCGCTTCGCGTTCCGCGCGCTGCGGCCGACGTTCGACCTGAACCCGTTCTTCGTCAATGGCGAGCCTTCGGCCGATGGCCGCCAGGTCAAGCTGTGGGCGCACGACCACGAAGGCTGGCTCACCATGCAGGCCGAGGCCGAGCTGGCCGTGGTTCTGTAAGAAAAATCATGCGCCAGCGCTGGTCCATAAAGCGCTGGCAGCTCATGTATCGATAGCATTCGCCGACCCAATGAAAACCACCAGCGACGACCAGTTCCCCGAAATCCGCGATGCCGTGCGCGCCCTGTGCGCACAGTTTCCCGACGAATACCACCGCAAGATCGACGAGGCGCGCGGCTACCCGGAAGAGTTCGTGCAGGCGCTCACGCAGGCTGGCTGGATGGCGGCGCTGATCCCGCAGGAATACGGCGGCTCGGGCCTGTCGATGGCCGAGGCTTCGGTGATCATGGAAGAGATCAACCGCAGCGGCGGCAACTCCGGCGCGTGCCATGGCCAGATGTACGTGATGAACGCCATCGTGCGCAGCGGCAGCGAGGCGCAGAAGCAGCAATACCTGCCGAAGATCGCCAGCGGCGAATTGCGCATTCAATCGATGGGGGTGACCGAGCCCACCACCGGCAGCGACACCACGCAACTCAAGACCACGGCGGTGAAGAAGGACGGCCGCTGGGTCATCAACGGCCAGAAGGTGTGGATCAGCCGCATCCAGCACAGCGACATGATGATTCTGCTGGCGCGCACCACGCCGCTGGCCGATGTGACCAAGCGCTCGGAGGGTTTGAGCTGCTTCCTGGTCGACTTGAAGAGGGCCATCGGCAACGGTTTGACTGTTCAGCCGATCCTGAACATGGTCAACCACGAGACCAACGAGTTGTTCTTCGACACCCTGGAGATTCCCGAGAACGCCTTGCTGGGGCCAGAAGGCAAGGGCTTCAAGACACTGCTGGACGGCCTGAACGCCGAGCGCACGCTGATCGCCGCCGAGTGCATTGGCGATGGCTATTGGTTCATCGACCGGGCGACGAAATACGCCAACGAGCGCGTGGTGTTTGGCCGCCCGATCGGCAAGAACCAGGGCGTGCAGTTCCCGATTGCCGAGGCCTTCGTCGAACTGGAAGCCGCCAACCTGATGCGCTGGAAGGCGTGCGAAAAGATCGACGCGCATTTGAATGCGGGTGCGGAGGCGAACATGGCCAAGCATCTGGCGGCGAAGGCGTCGTGGGAGGCGGCGAACGTGTGTCTGCAGACGCACGGGGGGTTTGGGTTTGCGTGCGAGTACGACGTGGAACGCAAATTCCGCGAGACACGGCTGTACCAGGTGGCGCCGATTTCGACCAACATGATCTTCAGCTATGTGGCGGAGCATGTGCTTGGTCTTCCGCGTTCTTTTTGATGGCTGTGTTGTTTGTTGTGGATGCGCTGTTGGCCGGGAGTTCGCCCCGGCGGGCGACCTACTTT
>JAGOVZ010000287.1 GCA_018060485.1 Ottowia sp.
CGATGCCACGGGCATGTTCCTGCAGCGCAATCTGGGCGACGTGCTGGTGACGTTTGAGTCCGAAGTGGTGTCGGTGGAGAACGAGTTCGGCAAAGGCAAGGTCGATGCCATTCACCCGAGCGCCAGCATCGTGGCGGAGAACCCGGTCGCGGTGGTGGAGCGCACGGTGGCCAAGAAAGGTACGGCGGCTGAAGCCAAGGCTTATCTGGATTACCTGTACTCGCCCGAGGGCCAGGAAATCGCCGCCAAGCACAACATTCGCCCGCGCAACGAGGCGATCCTGAAGAAACACGCCGACGTGTTCAAGCCTATCAAGCTGTTCACGGTGGACCAGTACTTCGGTTCGCTGGCCGAGGCGCAGAAGGTGCATTTCAACGATGGTGGGCAGTTCGACAAGTTGTATACGCCTGGCAAGTAAGGCGCTGAAGACTCCCTCTCCCGCGCGCGGGAGAGGGTTGGGGTGAGGGTGACTTGGCTCCTTCCCCCTCTGGGGGAAGGTGGGGATGGGGGGCAACGCCGCTGGCTGTGGGCACGTGGTCAGCCCCCACCCCTGTCCTCCCCCAGCGGGGGAGGGAGAAAAACCGCCGCCATCCGCGTCCATCAAGCGCAAGCAGCTATCAAATTCATATGGCCACCGCCACGCTCGCCATGCCCTCGTCACCCGTCGCGCGCCCACGCCGCCGCCCCGCGCGCCGCGTGCTGCCCGGCTTCAACCTCACGCTCGGCTACACGCTGCTGTACCTGAGCCTGATCGTGCTCATTCCGCTGTCGGCGCTGGTGTTCAAGACCTTCTCGATGACGTGGGCCGACTTCTGGGCCGCTGTCAGCGCGCCGCGCGTGCTGGCGTCGTTCAGGCTCACCTTTGGCGCGTCGCTGGTCGCCGCGCTGGTTAACGTGGTGGCCGGGTTGCTGGTGGCTTGGGTGCTGGTGCGCTATTCGTTCCCCGGCAAGAAGATCGCCGATGCGCTGGTCGACTTGCCGTTTGCGCTGCCCACCGCCGTCGCCGGCATTTCGCTCACGGCGATCCTGGCGGAAAACGGCTGGATCGGGCAATACCTGGCGCCGCTGGGCATTCAGCTCGCGTTCAACCCCAAGGGCATCGTGATTGCGCTGATCTTCATCGGCCTGCCCTTCGTGGTGCGCACCGTGCAGCCGGTGCTGGAAGACACCGAGCGCGAGCTGGAAGAAGCGGCGGCCTGCCTGGGTGCCACGCGCTGGCAGACCTTCTGGCGCGTCATTTTCCCGGCCATCGCGCCGGCGCTGCTCACCGGTTTTGCGATGGCGTTTGCGCGCGCGGTGGGTGAATACGGCTCGGTCATCTTCATCGCCGGCAACATGCCGATGGTGTCGGAAATCACGCCGCTCATCATCATCGGCAAGCTGGAGCAATACGACTACGCTGGCGCCACGGCGGTCGCCTCGGTGATGTTGCTGATCTCCTTCATCCTGCTCTTGATCATCAACGGCATCCAGGCTTGGGGCCGCAAGCGCTACGGGGGCACGGCATGAGCGCGGCCATCCCCAAACGCGTGCGCACCACCGAATCGCCCGCCGTGCGCTGGCTGCTGACGGCACTGGCGCTCGGCTTCATGGCGCTGTTCCTCGTGCTGCCGCTGGCCGCCGTGTTTGTCGAAGCCTTGAAGGCGGGCTGGTCGGCGTACTGGGACGCGCTGAAAGAGCCCGACGCACTGGCCGCCGTTCGCCTGACGCTGATCACCGCTGCCATCGCCGTGCCGCTGAACCTGGTGTTTGGCGTGGCGGCGGCGTGGTGCATCGCCAAGTTCGAGTTTCGCGGCAAGGCGTTTTTAACGACGCTGATCGACCTGCCCTTTTCCGTCTCTCCCGTCGTGGCCGGCCTGATCTACGTGCTGGTGTTCGGCGCGCAGGGCTGGCTGGGGCCGTGGCTGGCCGAGCACGACATCAAGATCATCTTTGCCGTGCCCGGCATCGTGCTGGCCACGGTGTTCGTCACCTTTCCGTTCATCGCGCGCGAGCTGATTCCGCTCATGCAGGCGCAGGGCAGCGACGAAGAGCAGGCCGCGCAGGTGCTGGGCGCCACCGGCTGGCAGACCTTCTGGCGCGTGACGCTGCCCAACATCAAATGGGGGCTGATCTATGGCGTGATTTTGTGCAACGCGCGGGCGATGGGCGAGTTCGGCGCCGTGTCGGTCGTCAGCGGCCACATCCGCGGCCAGACCAACACCATGCCGCTGCACGTGGAAATTCTCTACAACGAATACCAGGGCCAGGCCGCGTTTGCGGTGGCCTCGCTGCTGGCGCTGCTGGCCATCGTGACGCTCATCATCAAGACCTGGGTCGAGTGGCGGCACGAGCGCGAGATGAAGGCGACGGTCGAATTGCCGCCGGAGCGGCCGGGGAATGTCTGACGTCGTAAAGACAGAACACAGCGGCAAGGAAGCACAGAGAAAAGAAGAGGGAATTTCTCCTGGTATTTCTCTGTGCCTCCGTGCCTCTGTGTTCTGTTCAAGGCAATCTGAGACCACGAAATGAGCATCGAAATTCGCCACATCACCAAGCACTTCGGCGCCTTCCGCGCGCTGAATGACGTCAGCCTCGACATCGCCTCGGGCGAGCTGGTCGCGCTGCTCGGCCCCTCGGGCTGCGGCAAGACCACGCTGCTGCGCATCATCGCGGGCTTGGAATCGGCCGACGCGGGCAGCATCCTGTTCAGCGGCGCCGACACCACCGACGTGCACGTGCGCGAGCGGCAGGTGGGCTTCGTGTTTCAGCACTACGCGCTGTTCCGCCACATGACGGTGGCCGAGAACGTCGCCTTCGGCCTGCGCGTCAA
>JAGOVZ010000089.1 GCA_018060485.1 Ottowia sp.
ACCAGGCGGCCCGAGGTCAGGATGAGCGGGAACTTTTCGTACATCTTGTCGGCGACGTTCTTCTCCTGCACCGTCTTGAACAGCGTCGGCAAGCGCCAGAAGGCCTTCTTGTCGTCGTGCGTCGGGTACTTGGCCACCAGGTCGGGGCGCGTGCCGTACAGCGGCTCGCGGTGCTGCGGAATGCTATCGGGGAAGTTCCACACGATGGCGCGCGCCTTGGCGTTGCCGAACGGGAGGCAGCCGTGGTTCTTCGTCACCACGCGGATGATGCCGCCGCTCGGGTCGGTCTTCCAGTTCTTACCCTCCGCCTTGGCCTGCTCTTCCGGCGTCAGTTCGCCCCACCAGCCCAGCTTCTTCATCAGCACGTGGTCGAACTCGGGATAGCCGGTGGTGATGTCGGCGCCCAGCGAGTGCGAGCCGTCTTCGGCCAGCAGGTTGACGCCGTCCTTCTCGACCCCGAAGTTGGCGCGGAAGTTGCCGCCGCCATCCATCACGTGCTTGCTGGTGTCGTACAGGTTGGGCGAGCCGGGATGGCGCATCTCGGGCGTGCCGAAACACGGCCACGGCAGGCCGAAATAGTCGCCGGTCAGATCGACGCCGGTCTCCTTGTCCCTGACGTTGCCCCTGGCCTTGAGCGTCTTGATGTCGAAGGCCGCCATGTTCTTCATGTGCGCCTTCAGGCGTTCCGGGCTCTGGCCGGTGTAGCCGATGGTCCAGACGCACTTGTTGATCTCGCGCAGGATGTCCTCGGGCACGGGTTCGTCCATGCCCTTGACCTTCTGCATCTGGTAGTTCTTGACCAGCTCCTTGTCAAAGCCCAGCTTCTGCGCCAGCTGGTACATGATCATGTGGTCGCTGCGGCTCTCCCACAGCGGTTCGATGCATTTCTCGCGCCACTGGAGCGAACGGTTGGACGCCGTGGCCGAGCCGCTGGTCTCGAACTGCGTGCACGCGGGCAGCAGGTACACGGCGCGATTGGGGTTGAGGTCGCCCGCCTGGCCCGGCATGGCGGCCATGGCCGCGGTGGCCGATGGGTAGGGATCGATCACCACCAGCAGGTCCAGCTTGTCCATGGCCCGCTTCATCTCCAGCCCGCGCGTCTGCGAGTTGGGCGCGTGACCCCAATAGATGACGGCGCGCAGGTTCGGGTCCTGGTCGATCAGGTCGTTTTTCTCCAGCACGCCGTCGATCCAGCGGCTCACCGTGATGCCACTCTTGGTCATCATGGCCGGGCTGGCGTACTGCTTCTTGATCCACTCGTAGTCCACGCCCCAGGTACTGGCGAAGTGCTTCCACGAACCTTCGGCCAGGCCGTAGTAGCCTGGCAGCGAATCGGGGTTGGGGCCGACGTCGGTGGCGCCCTGCACGTTGTCGTGGCCGCGGAAGATGTTGGCGCCGCCGCCCGACACACCAATGTTGCCCAGCGCCAGCTGCAGGATGCACGAGGCGCGCACCATGGCGTTGCCGATGGTGTGCTGCGTCTGGCCCATGCACCAGACGATGGTGCTGGGGCGGTTCTTGGCCATCATCTCGGCCGCCTTGTACAGGTCGGCCTCTTTCGCGCCGCTGGCTTCCTCGACCTTGTCGGGCGTCCACTTGGCCAGCACTTCCTCGCGCACTTTTTCCATGCCGAAGACGCGGTCGTTGATGTACTTCTTGTCTTCCCAGCCGTTCTTGAAGATGTGGTACAGGATGCCGAACAGCACCGGGATGTCGGTGCCCGAGCGGAAGCGGATGTACTGGTCTGCCTTGGCCGCCGTGCGCGTGAAGCGCGGGTCGGCCACGATCATCTTGGTGCCGGTTTCCTTGGCGTGCAGCATGTGCAGCATGCTGACCGGGTGCGCTTCGGCGGCGTTGGAGCCGATGTAGAACGCGCACTTGCTGTTCTGCATGTCGTTGTACGAGTTGGTCATGGCGCCGTAGCCCCACGTGTTGGCCACACCCGCCACGGTGGTGCTGTGGCAAATGCGCGCCTGGTGGTCGCAGTTGTTGCTGCCCCAGAAGCTCATCCACTTGCGCAGCAGGTAAGCCTGTTCGTTGCTGTGCTTGGAGGAGCCGATGACGTACAGGCTGTCCGGGCCGCTTTGCTTGCGCAGCTCCAGCATCTTGGCGCTGATCTCGTTCAGCGCCTCGTCCCAGCTGATGCGCTGGTACTTGCCGTTCACCAGCTTCATCGGGTAGCGCAGGCGGTACTCGCCGTGGCCGTGTTCGCGCAGCGAAGCGCCCTTGGCGCAGTGCGCGCCCAGGTTGATGGGCGAATCGAACACCGGCTCTTGCCGCACCCAGACGCCGTTCTCGACCACCGCATCCGACGCGCAACCGACCGAGCAGTGCGTGCACACCGTGCGCCGCACCACCACGGTGCCGCTGCCGTCAATGCTCTTGGCGCCTTCGGCCGCGGTGGACTTCTTGACCAGCGTCAGCTGCGACACCGCCAGGCCAGCACCGACGCCCAGGCCCGAGCGGCGCAAAAACGCTCGCCGGTCCATCGTCGGCACCGCCTGCGACAAGCCGTGCCGCAAGCGCTGCACGAAGGAGGAAGACACGGGTGCGCCCGCACCGGCGCCGGGTTTCTTGGTCAGCAACATGAGTGAGGCCTCACGCAATCAAAGTGTGGGGACGGCCGCGGGGCATCAAACGCCAGCGGTTTTGTAGTAGCGCTTGACGTGCTCGGTCAGCGCGTAGCCGCCACCGCCTTCGGGCGCCTCGCGCGGGGCCAGGGTCACCTCGGCTTGCGGCTGGCGCGCGGCGGGCAGCACGGTAGCCAGGGCGGCCACCGCCCCCGCCGTGCCAGCGCCGGCAAAAAGCACGCGGCGCGAGAGTTTGTTGTGGGCAGCAGGTCGGTTCATCGCGGCTCTCCTGGCTGGGTCTTGCCGTTTTGCCAAGCCCAACCTATGCAAATCAAATCATGGGTTGTCATCGCATGATATACGACCGACCCCCGTCATTACCGCTGGTAAACCCGCGCGTTTCATGCCATTTCGGCCTGCTTTGGTCCTTACCTTTTTGTAGCTGCCCACGCAAGCATGGCCGGCGCTGGAGGCCGGAATGGCTCTGATGCAGCGCGCGGCAGAAGTGCCGCAATGCCGGGCGTCACTCCACCAGATCGAAACCCTGCGCCTCGACGTTCATGAAGGCGTGGGTGAACAGAGCCACCGCCCGGTAGAACTCGGCCCTGGGCTGCGCCGCGATGGCCTCGCACAGGCGCTCGACCCACGGCTGAAGATGCGCAGCAAAAAAGCGCTGCTGCTGCGTCAGGTTGGCCACGGCCACGTCGTCGCCGGCAATCAGGTAGCGCATCACCTCGCACAGGTAGGCAATGTGGTCTTCGGTCTCGGCGCGCGATTCGTCGCGACCCAGGCCGAGCGCGGCCAGATCGCTGCGCAGGCGCACCAGCGGCTTGTCGTTGAGAAAGCCGCTCAGGTAGTGCGAGCCGTAGGCCCACACCTCCGGCTTGCCGACGCCGCCGAACAGCGCCTCGAACTCGTCCGCCACCGCGGCGTCGCTGCAGGCCCGCGCGGCGCCCACCAGCTGGCGAAACGGCTCTTCAAGAAACGCACCGGCCACCGGCGCCTCGGTCGCCGCCACGCGCAGGTTCGCTAGCAATTCAGGAGCTGGCGGCGCTTGATACAGCTGCGCCAGCAGCCCATAAACCTCTGCACGGGCGATTTCCTCGTCAAGCCCGTCGTTCGACAACTGCAATTCGCTCATGGCCGCCAGCCCTGGATGTTGCGGCCATCGGCCACGGCGTCGATCCGCACCTCGTCGGTGGCCGAATAGATGTCGATCACGCGGCAGTCGGAGCACATCTTCAGCCGCTCCAGCGCCGCGCCCTGAAACATGGCGTGGCCGGCCAGCCGGCCCAGCATGGCCTCGATGGCCTGCACCGTGCCAAAGGGCTTGCCGCAGCGGATGCAGCCGTAGGGCTGGGCGCTGTTCAGCACGCGCGGCTGCGCGCGCTCGGCCGCCAGCGACAGGCGCGGCTGCAGGGTGATGGCGTCTTCGGGGCAGGTGCTTTCACACAGGCCGCACTGCACGCAGTTCTTCTCGATGAAGCGCAGCTCTGGCCGCTCGTGGTGGTCGAGCAGCGCGCCCGCCGGGCAGGCGTTGACGCACGACAGGCACAGCGTGCAGGCGTCCTTGTCGACCAGCACGGCGCCAAAGGGCGATGCCGCCGGCAGCTCGATCACCTCGGGCCGCGCCTTCAGCGGTGACTGGGCGATCAGGTGATCCAGCGCCAGCTCCAGCGTGCTGCGCTTTTCGGGCGCGATGGCAAAGCGCGCCGCTATCTTGGGCACGCGCTGCGTGGTCTGCTGCAGATTCTGCAGCGCATGATCCAGATCCTGCGTCGAGCGCGCGCGCAACAGCTTGAAATGCGTGCCCGAATAGCCGAGGCCGTTCAGCAGCGCCTGCGCGACATCCATCTGCGCTTGCAGGCCGTCCAGGTACTGCGGCGCTTCCTCATCGGTGGTCAGCACCAGGACCTGCTCGGCGCCCCAGGCGATGGCCGACAGCCAGACGTCGATGCCCAGACTCGCCGTATGCCACACGGCCAGCGGCATCACTTGGTGCGGCACGCCGTTCATCAGCTTCAGTTGCGCGGCGCGGCCGAGTTCACCGATCAGCGCCTGCCCTTTGTCTTGGCTGTGCACCATCAACGTCGCGCCCTGCCCGCCTGCGGCGGCGTAGGTGCTGAGCAGCGCCTTGATGCGCGCGCCCTGTTCGCCGGCGCGCGGGTAGGCGTAGCTGATGGCGCCGGTCGGGCACACCGTGGTGCAGGCGCCGCAGCCGACGCACAGGTGGGGCTCGACCTTGATCTGCTGCCGTGATTTTTCGCTGCTGATCGCCTCGGCCGAGCAGATGTCGATGCAGGCGCTGCAACCGACCTGCTCGTTGCGCGCATGGGCGCAAATGGCGGCCTTGTATTGAAAGAACTTGGGCTTCTCGAACTCGCCGACCAGATCGCGCAGCTTGAGCAGCGTGGCGGCGTCGCGCCCGTCCCAGCGCACGTAGCCTTGCGGCGGCGCGTGCTGCAAAAAGGTGGGCGTGGCGTCGGCCGCGCGCAGATCCAGGATGAGGTCGAAGCGCTCGCTCTGCAGCGGCGCGGCGCGCTCAAAATCGATAGCGCCTGCCGCACTGCAGGCGGCCACGCAGGCCCTGTGCGACTGGCAAAGCGCCAGGTCGATCTGGTAGTCGAGCCCGATCGCGTTTTCGGGGCACACGGCCACGCAGGCGTTGCAGCGCGTGCACAGGTCGAGGTCGATCGGGTTGCTGGACGACCATTCGACGTCGAAGGCACCCAGCCAGCCCTTAAGCCCTTGCAGCCGCCCGCCGAGCACCGGCCAGCGCCGCGCCTGGGCGCCGCCCGCGCGGCCGGCGCCGGTGGTGAAGATGCTCACGTCCAGCACGTCTTGCAGCAGCGCGGCGGCGCGCTCGGCGGCATCGATGGGGCCGATGATCAGCAGGCGCCCGGCGCTCTTGAAGTTGACCACCGGCACCGGTTCGGGCTCGGGCAGGCGCGCGGCGGCCAGCAGGGCGGCGATCTTGGGCGTGGCCTGTGTCGCGTCGCGGCTCCAGCCGGCGGTCTCGCGGATGTTGACGAACTTCAGCTCGTGCGTGGTCACGCCCTCGGTCTGCTCGGCCAGTTCGCCAAACAGGCGCTGCTCTTGCGTGCAAGCCACCACCACGGCTTCGCCATCGCCCTTGAGCGCGCGCTGAAACGCCGGCGCCTCGCGGCGGCACAGCGTGGAATGCAGGGTCAGCTCTTCACCCAGCGCCTGGCCGATCCGGCGCGCATCCAGCGGCATCGTCTGGTTGCAGTCGCAGATCAGGGTCTTGGGCATGGGCGGCCACCTCCTCGGGCGGCGACATAGGCACATCGGTACATAACCCGGACTGTGCCACAGCGTCTTCCCCTTGCGGCGGCAGGGGTTCAGGCGCCGCGCCGGCTGTTTCGTCGGTCGGCGGCGCTTCGGGCTCTTCCTCGACCAGTTGCAGGAACTTCGCGCTCGCCATCTGCCGCAGCATGCTGGCGGGCAGCGGATCGGGCTGCGAGTAATCGTCGATGTAGATGTCGAGCCCGTCCATCACGTTGAAGTGCGGGTCGGCAAACAGCTTCTTGAACGCCGCGTTGCGCACTTCGGGCGCCACCGCGCGCTGCACGAAGGGCGTGAAGTCGGACTCGGGCGTGAGGGCCTGCGCATCCTCCAGCGTCAGCACCGGCGCTTCTTCTTTGATAGCTGGTGGCGCTTTATCGGCAAGCGCTGGCAGCGTTTTTGATCCATCAACCGGCGCTGCAACGGCGGCCGCCACGGGCGGCGGCGCTTCATCGGCCGGCGTCTGCCCCGCGCGCGCCTGCACCTTGCGGCGCGACCAGCGGTCCAGAAAACCACCGCCCTGTTCGTCGCTCATCGTTCAACCTCCGCCGCCACCGCCACGCCGCTTCTCCTCGGTCGACACGCGCGCCGGGTTGCCGAAGCGGTCGGTCAGCGGCTGAAAGCTCTGCGGCCGCTGGCGGCGCTTGGGCTCGGGCGTGTAGTGCGCGTTGGCAAACGCGCTCATCCACTCGATCACGTCGGGCGGCGCGGCCACCTGCTCCACCGTCTCCTGCGCATCGAGCCAGCGGCCGGCGTCGTGGTAGCTCACCGACACCGCCTCGGGCCGCGGCATCGGCTCACCGCCGTCGGCACCATCGTGCATGCGCCACATCACGAACCAGCCCGGCGCGCCGCTGGTCGCGTTGAGGTAGTAACCCTCGGCATCGTCGCGAAACAGCTCGACCGTGTGACCGGGAAAAATCCAGCACTGCCCGTCGTCGTTGTCGTACAGCTGGTGCGGCACGTCGCCGTGCTGCGGCTGCTGCGGCACCACGTCGTGCAGCGCCCAGTGCCAGGGCTTCCAGCGCGCGGCCACGCCGGTCACCGGCACGCGGCGCATCAGCACGGCCACATGCAGCGTGGGGCGGGCGGAAAGGGGCGAAGAATCTGGCGCGGTCACCGCCCCATTATCCGGCGCACGCTTATTTGCCCCAGCCCGCAGCTTGACAGGCATCAAAACCCTGCCGCGCGCAGGCCGCTACCCTGCCCGGCCATGCACTTCGACATTCTCATCAGCGGCGCCGGCCCCGCCGGCCTGTGCCTGGCGCAAGCGCTGTCAGGCCAGGGCCTGGCCATCGGCATCGTGGAACAGCAGCCGCAGGCGGCCATCGCCGCGCCGGCGTTCGACGGGCGCGAGATCGCGCTCACGCAGCCTTCCGCCGAGACGCTGCGGCGGCTCGGCCTGTGGCAGCGCATCCAGGACTGCGACGCGGCGGCGCTGTCGCCACTCTGCGATGCCAAGGTGACGAACGGCCCCTCGCCCTTCGCGCTGACGATTGGCCACGGCCTGACGGCGCGCAGGGAGCTGGGCTGGCTGGTCTCCAACCACCTGATTCGCCGCGCGGCGTGGGACGCGGTGCAGCACAGCATGGCGCAGCACGGCGACATCACGCTGATCGCCGGCGACGGCGTGGCGCGCGTGGCGGTGGGCGCCGATGCGGCGCAAGTCACGCTGGCCAGCGGCGCCACGCATTCGGCGCGGCTGCTGGTGGCGGCCGACAGCCGCTTTTCGCCCACGCGTCGCGCCGTCGGCATTGGCGCGGCGATGCACGACTTTGGCCGCAGCATGCTGGTGTGCCAGATGACGCACGACGTGCCGCACGAACACACCGCGTGGGAATGGTTTGGCCACGGCCAGACGCTGGCGCTGCTGCCGATGAACGACGATCCCGTGACGGGCGCGCACCGCGCCTCGGTGGTGCTGACACTGCCGCACCAGCAGATCGAACCGCTGCTGGCGCTGGATGAAGCCGCCTTCAACAGCCACATCACGCGCCGCTTCGACGCCCGCCTGGGCGCCATGGGCCTGGCCAGCACGCGCCACGCCTACCCGCTGGTGGGCGTGTACCCGCACCGCATGGTGAGCGAACGCTTTGCCTGCGTGGGCGACGCGGCGGTGGGCATGCACCCGGTGACGGCGCATGGCTTCAACTTGGGGCTGCTGAGTGTCGAGGCGCTGTCGCGCGAGCTGCGCAGTGCGCACGCGGCGGGCCGCGACGTTGGCGCACCCGAGCCGCTGGCGCGCTACCAGCGCACGCACCGCCTGGCCACCCGCCCGCTGTACGAAGCCACACGCCTGGTGGCCACGCTGTACACCGCCGAGGCAAGGCCGGCGCGCTTTTTGCGCGACGCCGCGCTGCGCGTGGCCGAGCGCGTGACGCCGTTCAAGCGCGCCATCGCGGCGCAACTGGCGGGCGGTCGTTGATACGGTTTTGATAGCTGCTGGCGCTTGCTGCGCCTGCACTGGCGGCACCAAACGCCTGAAACTTCAAGCCACGTTGGCCAGATCGCCCTGCCCATCGTCGGGCGGCAGCAGCGGCGTGGCGCGCGCCAGCGCCATCCATACGGCGAAGGGCAGGCGCTCTATCGGCCGGCGCGGGGCGGCGCGCGCGATCAGCAGGCGGCCGTCCTCGCAATGCATCACGCCGCATTCGGGCGGCACCTCGTCGGCGCTGCCAATCGGGCGGCCGCGTGCGTCCTGGCCCAGCACGTACCAGCAGGCTCCCCCCAGCGACAGGTAGGCGGCGCGCTTGTCGGGGCGCTTCAAGTCGCCCAGCAAATCGGCGCGGCTGACCTTGATCTCGTGCACCACGGGTTCCAGGTAGGCCTCGACGCTGGTGTGGCGCACCGAGAAGACATCGGGGCAGGCGATCAGCCAGCGCGCGCGGGCACGGTCTTCGATCGCGGCTGCTTCATTAACGATAGCTGCTTGCGCTGGATGGGCAAGCGCTGCAGCCTGTTTTTCATCAGCCGCCTGCGACAGCGGCACGCGCACCGCCAGCCCGCGCCAGGCGATGCGGCCGGCGCGCGTCATCTCGTCGGCCACGCGGCACACCAGCGCTTCGTGCTTCGAGAGCGCGGCGCGGTGGCCGGCGGCACTCTGGCTGATGGCGGCGATGCCGGCATCGGTGACGCGCAGCGTCTCGCAGCCGAAGGCGCCGCGCTCGCGCTCGAGCAGACCGGCGGCGAGCAATTCGGCTTCCAGCACGTCAAGCACCGGCCAGCCGGCCGAGCGGTACATCTGGCGCAGGCGCTGGGTGTGGCGGCGGGTGATGTCCATGTCGGCGAAATTGTCGCGCGCAGCGGGGCGGCTCATGCCACCGCGTGCGATATCGCGCCGGCCAAGCCGGGGCTTTGGCTGAAACGGCTGCGCTGTCGGGGTGACGAAGATACGCCCATCATTTTGTAGAACC
>JAGOVZ010000288.1 GCA_018060485.1 Ottowia sp.
GCTTATTCCAGCGTCACCTCAACCCGCCGCGCCTCGGCGTTGCTGCCATCGGCGGTCGTCACGGCGGGCTTGCGCAGGTCGAGCTTGTCTTCGCCAATGCCCAGCGCCGTCAGCGCGTCGCGCACGCGCAGGGCGCGCTGCTTGGCCAGCTCCTCGTTCTTGGCCGGGTCGCCGGTCACGTCGTGAAAGCCGCTGATGACCGCCTTCTTGCCCGCCGCCACCCCGCGCACCACATCGCCCAGCGCCTCGGCCGCGCCGCGCGCCAGCTCGTCGCTGCCGCTGGCAAAGTAGAACTTCACCACGCCGTCCTCGACCTTGATGCTCGGGCCGTCGGCCACCGCCGCGCCGATGCCCGCACCCGCCGCCGCCACGCCGGGCGAGAACCCGCCGCCGCTGCCAGAGACAGGGGCCGGCGCCATCGGCGCGCCCGTGGTGGCTGCCGCCGGCGCCGTGGCCGCGCCACGGCTGGTGCGATACAGGCCCATGCCGATGGCCAGGCTGACGGCAAGCAGCACCACGCCGATCAGCACGGCCCACACCACGCCCTGGCTCTGCTGGTCATCGTCTTGTGTACTCATGTGTGCTCCAAAGGAAATGGGGGCGATTGTATAAAGTCCGGCCATGCCACCCCCCGCCGCCGCCTACGCGCCCTACCAGCACCTGCGCCAGCCCGGGCGCGACCCCGAGCGCCTGCTGGCCCAGGCGCGCGCGCACTGGCAGCGCCACGCGGGCGCGCACCCCGACCTGTGGGTGTTCGGCTACGCCTCGCTGATCTGGCGGCCGGACTTCGATTTCACCGAACGCCACGCCACCCGCATCCACGGCTGGCACCGCGCGCTGGCGATGTGGAGCCGCGTCAACCGCGGCACGCCCGAGCAGCCCGGCCTGGTGTTTGCCCTGCTGCCCGGCGGCAGTTGTCAGGGCATGGTCTACCGCGTGCCACGGCGCCATGCCGAAGCCGTGTTCGACACCCTGTGGGCGCGCGAAATGCCCAGCGGCGTGTACGACCCGCGCTGGCTGCCCTGCGCCACGCCGCACGGCCCGGTGCCGGCGCTGGCCTTCACGCTGTCGCGCCGCAGCCCGTCCTTCACCGGCGAGCTGGCGCCCGAGCAGTACCGCCACATCTTCCGCCACGCCAGCGGCCGCTACGGCACCACCCTGGACTACGCGCGGCAAACGCTCGACACGCTGCGCGCGCACGGCATCCACGACCGGCGCCTGGGCGCGCTGCTGGCGCTGGCCGACGACCCGGACGCCTGATTTCTATACTGCCCGCATGAGCCAAGACATTGCCCACCTGCGCAAGAGCTACGAGCGCGCCGAACTGTCCGAAGACGCCAGCCACGCCGACCCGCTGCAGCAGTTCGCCCAGTGGTTCGACGAAGCGCGCAAAAGCGAAGTGCCCGAGCCCAACGCCATGACCCTGGCCACCGTGGGCAGCGATTTGCGCCCCAGCACACGCATCGTGCTGATCAAGGACTTCGACGCGCGCGGCATCGTCTGGTACACCAACTACGACAGCCGCAAGGGCCAGCAACTGGCGGGCAACCCGTTTGCGGCGCTGCAATTTCACTGGGTCGAGCTGGAGCGCGTGGTGCGCATCGAGGGCGTGGTCGAAAAAGTGAGCGATGCCGACAGCGACGAATACTTTGCCAGCCGCCCGCTGGACAGCCGCATCGGCGCCTGGGCCAGCCCGCAAAGCCAGGTCATCCCCGGCCGCGCCTGGCTGGTGGCTGAGGCGGCCAAGTACGGCGCCAAGTTCTTGCTGAATCCGCCCAGGCCGCCGCACTGGGGCGGCTATCGGCTCAAGCCTGATCGCTGGGAGTTCTGGCAGGGGCGCAAGAGCCGGTTGCATGATCGGTTGCAGTACCGGCGCGAAGGCGAGGATTGGGTGCGAGAGCGCTTGTCGCCGTGAATCTGGAAGTTTTTTTGGGCTTCCAGCGCTTGTCCAGATCGCGCGGGCAGCTATGGTTTTTATGTGGATGGCCTCACCCCTGCCCTCTCCCGGAGGGAGAGGGAGAAATACCCAAGGCCGAGCGCAGCGATGGCCCGTGTGTGGACTTCACACCCCTTCTGGCCGTGCCGAGAAGCGCAGGGCGTGGGGCGGGCGCGCAGCGCAGCATGCGCGCTTGCGTAGACTGACTCGCTGCCGCTGTTTGAGCGGCGAGAGCGAAGCGAACAAAGCGAGTTCGGCAGCGCCGCCCCATGAACGAGCATCGCAGGCTGCCCGCAGGGCCACGGCCAGTGGGGCCGCCTTTCTTTGCCTCCTTTCTTTGGCGGAGCAAAGAAAGTAGGTCGCCCGCCGGGGCGAACTCCCGGCCGACAGCGCGCCCAACACCCAACAAAACTATCAAATCAATAGCTGCTAGCGCACGCCAGACAGGCGCCGCAGCCCAAAAAACTCAAACAAAAGCCAACAACCCCATCACCACCGAAATCGTCCCCACCGCCATCACCGTCGACACCGCCACACTCGCCGTCACCAGGTCTTCCTCCTTGTGATAGCGCTGCGAGAACAAGAAAACGTTCGCCCCCACCGGCAACGCCGCCGCCACCACCATCACCTTCAGCGGCAGGCCGGACAAGCCCAGAGCCCAACCGGCCGCCCACATCAGCAGCGGGTGGACCACCGTCTTCAAGAACGAGATGACCAGCGCGTCCTTCAGGTGACGCCCAATCGCCGTCTGCGCCAGCGTCACCCCCACCAGCACCAGCGCCACCGGGCCGAAGGCATCGCCCAGCAGCTTCAGCGGCCGCTCCACCACCGGGTGCAAGCCCAGCCCGGTGAGCGCGTACAG
>JAGOVZ010000290.1 GCA_018060485.1 Ottowia sp.
TGTCCAGCGTGAACTGGCCGAAGTCCAGACCCACCGTGGTGCGTTCCTTGGTGTGCGACTGGTCGTTGTTGACCACGTCGGTCACGATGGGCGGCGTTTCGCTCACCGCGCCGATGGCGGTGGTCTTGCCGGCGCCCATGGTGCCGGTGAAGAGGATCTTGTATTCGTTCATGATGGCTGCAGCGGGATCAGAGGCCGAGGCGGCGGCGGATACCGGAGATCAGGCCGCGGGCAAACGTGGGGGCCGGCTTGGGCGGCGCGGCGGGCGCGGGCGCGCCGGCGGCGGCGGGTGCGGGGGCCGGCGCGGGCTCCTTCTGCACGTCCACCAGGCCGGTGGTCTGCAGGGTCGTCAGGAAGGCCTGGCACTCCTGCACCGGCTGCTGGCTGATGGTGGCCAGCTCGGCGGCGTTGAGCGCGCGGCGCGACAGCAGCGTGGCCATGCGGATGCGGTTCGGGTCGGAGCGCAGCAGCGCCGCCGGCGGCCAGCGGCGCAGCTTGAAGCGCAGCGGGTTGATCTGCACTGGTGCGGCGGCGGGTGCTTCGGCCGCGGTGGGCAAGCTGGCTTCATCCAGTAGCGTGGCCGGGCGGGTCTGAATCAGGTCGTGCTCGGTGTTTTTCAGCCAGTCCTGCAGCCGGTCGGCGCGGATCGGGCGCTCGAGCGTGTTCGGCGCACGGCCCGAGTTCATGCGCGTGAGCCGCAGCACCGCCTTGGCCATGCGGTCGACGTCGGGGTTCATGCCCTCGTCGGTTGTGCCGTCGACCAACAGCGCGTCGTAGGGCGGCGCGGTGACGAACGTCCAGCGGAAGGTGTCGCCGTGCGAATACAGGCGAAACAGCGTCTGCACCAGCACTACTTCCGCCGCGGGGAGTTTGTAGGCGCCAAGCCTCAAGGTGGACATTGGTTTGAGTGATCTCGTTTTAGGTTCTTGTGGCCATCGGATTCGACGGCCGCGGCGGATGGTCCTCAGATGTCTCAAGCTGATCGGGGCCGGCGGGAGGCATCTGGGCGACTGCTGGAAGGAAGTATATTTTTGGCTTCACCGCCGCGTGCACGTCTGCCCGCGCAATATGCGCACTAATGCGCAGAAGCCTGTCGTAAGCTGCGAAGCGTCGTGATTGCTGCACGACAACTAATTCACACCCATTTTGCACCAGCTGCTGCCAATGAAGCGTGGCACGCCTTGCAACTTCTTGGTAGCGTTATCCGATGTTTGTCCATTTGCGTTTGCACACCGAGTTTTCAGTCGTCGACGGCACCACGCGCGTGGACGACGTGGTGGCGGCAGCAGCGCGCGACCGGCAGCCGGCACTGGCCATCACCGATTTCGGCAACCTGTTTGGCGCCATCAAGTTCTACAAGGCCGCGCGCGGCGCCGGCGTCAAGCCGCTGATCGGTGCCGAGGTGCTGCTGGAGGGGCGCGAGGCGGAGCAGGACGCGCCCAGCCGCGTGCTGCTGCTGGTGGTCAACCACCAGGGCTACCTGAACCTGTCCGAGCTGCTGGCCCGCGCGTGGACGCAAGGCGTGGTCAAGGCGCAAGCGGTGGTGCGCTGGGCCTGGCTGGCCGAGCTGGCCGACGGGCTGATCCTGCTGTCGGGTGCGCAGGCGGGGCCGGTCGGGCAGGCGCTGCTGCAAGGGCAGACGCAGCAGGCGAGCGATGCGGCGCTCAAGCTGGCCGAGCTGTTTCCGCACCGCTTCTACCTGGAGCTGCAGCGCGCCGGCCGCCGCGACGACGAGGCGCACGTGGCCGCCGCCGTGCAACTGGCCGCGCGCCTGAAGTTGCCCGTGGTGGCCACGCACCCGGTGCAGTTCGCCACCCCGGACGACTACGAAGCCCACGAGGCGCGCGTGTGCATTGCCGAGGGCGAAATCCTGGGCAACCCGCGCCGCGTGCGCCGCTTCACGCCCGAGCAGTACTTCAAATCATCGGCCGAGATGGCCGAGCTGTTTGCCGACCTGCCCTCGGCGGTGGCCAACGCGGCTGAAATCGCCAAGCGCTGCAACCTGACGCTGGTGCTGGGCAAGCCGCAGTTGCCGGAGTTTCCGGTGCCTGATGGCCACACCATCGAGACCTACTTCCGCCAGGCCTCGCTGGACGGCCTGGAAGAGCGCCTGCAGCACCTGTACCCCGACGCGGCCAAGCGCGACGCCGAGCGCCCGCGCTACCTGGAGCGGCTGGAGTTCGAGATCGGCACCATCCTGAAGATGGGTTTCCCCGGCTACTTCCTGATCGTGGGCGACTTCATCAACTGGGCCAAGGCCAACGGCTGCCCGGTGGGGCCAGGTCGCGGCTCGGGCGCCGGTTCGCTGGTGGCCTATGCACTCAAGATCACCGACCTTGATCCGCTCGAATACGCGCTGCTGTTCGAGCGCTTTTTGAACCCCGAGCGCGTGTCGATGCCCGACTTCGACATCGACTTCTGCCAGGCCAACCGCGACCGCGTGATCGAGTACGTGAAGGACAAGTACGGCAAGAACGCCGTCAGCCAGATCGCCACCTTCGGCACCATGGCCGCGCGCGCGGCGATCCGCGACGTCGGCCGCGTGCTCGACATGAGCTACACCTTCTGCGACGGCATCAGCAAGCTCATCCCCAACAAGCCGGGCCAGCACATCACCATCGACGGCGCCTTGAAGGTCGAGCCGATCCTGGCCGAGCGGCTGGCGAAAGAAGACGAAGTCAAGACGCTGCTGGCGCTGGCGCAAAAGCTCGAAGGCCTGACGCGCAACATCGGCATGCACGCCGGCGGCGTGCTGATTGCGCCGGGCAAGCTGACCGACTTC
>JAGOVZ010000289.1 GCA_018060485.1 Ottowia sp.
GAATCGAAGTACACCTTCAGCGCGGGCATGGTGTTGGCGTCGATCAGGCTGACCACGGCGGAACCGGCGGGCTCGTCGGCCGGCGCTGCGACCGTGGAGGCCGGCTCAGCAGGCGCGGACGCCGGTGCCATCGGCGCACCACCGCCAAAACTGGCCTTGGGCGGGTCGCTGGCTGGCGTCACGGGCGGCGGCACGGCCGCAGGTTCTGCCGGCGCGGAAGCTGCGGGCGGCACCGTGGCGTCCGGCGCGGGCGTCTTCTTGCCGCAATAGGACAACCCGATCAGCGCTGCCGCGGCCACGATGACCCAAGGCAGCCACTTCATCATGCCGCCGCCCGCGGCCGGCGCGGCGGCCGCTGCCGTCGAAGGCGCTGCCAGCAGGCTTTGGCCGGCGGCCGCCAGGCTCGCCACCTCAGGCGGCACGGTGGCCGGTACGCTGCCGCCGGGCGTCAAGCGACCGACGATGGCCGGCAGCAGATAGCCAATGGCGGAGGTCACGTTGTCGCGGTTCACCGCCAGGCGCGAGGTGATCAGCGACAGCAGGCCGCCCGTGCCGCCCAGCACGGTCTCGACCTGGCTGTTGCTGATGGGTTGGGCGCTGGGGCCGCCGCCGAGCCACGATTGCACGATGGGCCCAAGGTTGGCGGCCTTGAACTTCTCCAGAAATCCCGCCAGGCCGCCCGTGTCCCGGTTGGTCATGTAGGCCAGCAGCATCTGGGTCACCGGCAGGGCTTTGTCGCCCAGGCCGAAGCGGGTGGCGGCCTCGCGGATCAGTACGTCAAACATGAATGTGCACCTTTCTGGTTCTTGTCATCAAGAAACGGCACGCCACCATGAAAAGAAATGCGCATCACGCGCGGCGCCCCTCGAACCAAAAATTATAGGCAGCGGCATGACCCGCGCATGTCGGCCATCTCCTACGTGATGGCGCCTGAATCGGAAGCCCACGCGGCTGTGTACACTGCCCTCGCGCACCGGCCGGGCACTCTCGCCCGCCCATCAGCGCCGCCGCCCTTCCCCAAAATGAGCTTCACCCAGAGCCTGCTGATCATCGTGCTGCTGATCGCGGCCAGCGCGTTCTTTTCCGTGGCCGAGATCTCGCTGGCCGCCTCGCGCCGCCTGCGCCTGCGCCAGCTGGCCGACGATGGCGACGCGCGCGCGCTGCGCGTGCTGCGGGTTCAGGAGCAGCCGGGCTTTTATTTCACCGCGGTGCAGATCGGCTTGAATGCCATCGCCATTCTGGGCGGCATCGTCGGCGAAGGCCTGCTCAGCCCCTACTTGGCCGCCGCGCTGAAAAACTGGTTGCCAGAGCGCACGGCGGCCACGCTGGCGTTTGCCGGTTCGGTGGCGGCGGTGACCTCGCTGTTCGTGGTCTTTGCCGACCTGGTGCCCAAGCGCCTGGGCATGGCCGAGCCTGAGCGCGTGGCGATGGCGGTGGTCGGGCCGATGGAGCGCTTTCTGCTCGTCTTCAAACCCATCGTCTGGTTGTACACGCGCTGCACGGACGTCGTCATGCGCCTGCTGGGGCTGCCCACGCAGCGCGACGACCGCATCACGCCCGACGACATTCTGGCGCTGGCCGAAGCCGGCACGCAGGCCGGCGTGCTCGATCGGCCCGAGCAGCAGGTGATCGAGAACGTGTTCGAGCTGGACACACGCACCGTCACCAGCGCCATGACGCCGCGCGACCGCATCGCCTGGCTGCGCCGCGATGCGACCGACGAGGAGATTCGCCTGCTGATCGCCGCCGAGCCGTTTTCGACCTACCCGGTGTGCGATGGCGGGCTGGACCAGGTGCTGGGCTACGTGGACGCCAAGGATTTGTTCCAGCGCGTGCTCAAGGGCACGCCGATCCGCCTGACCGACGAAGGGCTGCTGCACAAGCTGGTGGTGGTGCCCGATTCGCTGAGCCTGTCCGAGGTACTGCTTCAATTTCGGGAGCAACACGAGGACTTCGCACTCATCGTCAACGAGTACAGCACCGTGGTCGGCGTGGTCACGCTCAACGACGTGATGAGCACGGTGATGGGCGAGTTGGTCACGCCCGAGGACGAGGATTTGATCGTGCGGCGGGGCGACGGCAGCTGGCTGATCGACGGCCACACGCCGATGCAGGACGTGCAGCGCGCACTGGGCCTGGACGACCTGCCCGGCCAGGGCGAATACGACACGCTGGCCGGCTTTCTGATGATGATGCTGCGCCGCGTGCCGCGCCGCACCGACAGCGTGACGGTGAACGAGCACCGCTTCGAGGTGATGGACGTCGACAACTACCGCATCGACCAGGTGCTGGTCACGCGCGCCGAGCCGCCCAGCGCTGAATAACTACGATTTTGATAGCTGCCAGCGCTTGCCAGACAAGCGCTAGCCGGCAAAAACCCATTTTTTTTGCGCCCCGAACACTGCGTTGGGATACGGCGGCTTGCCGCGTGAGCCGTTGTAGCGGCCCAGCGCCATGAACAAATCGCCGCGCTCGCGGTCCAGGTAATGCCGCAGGATTACGCAGCCAAAGCGCAGGTTGGTCTGCATGTGAAACAGCTTGCCCGGGTCGCCATCGCCGATCACGCGCGTCCAGAACGGCATCACCTGCATGTAGCCGCGCGCGCCCACGCTGGACACAGCGAACTTGCGGAACGCGCTTTCCACCTGGATCAGGCCCAGCACCAGCGAGGTGTCCAGCCCCGCGCGGCGCGTTTCGTACCACACCGTCTGCAAAAACTCGATGCGCGTGTTGAAGTCGCGCTTGCGGCTGTACAGCCGGTCGCTCATGGCCGACAGCCAGC
>JAGOVZ010000291.1 GCA_018060485.1 Ottowia sp.
TCACCGTCAGGTCGTCGAGCTTGGCGTTGCAGTAGCTGCCAAGGTTGAACTGGCCGGCGCCGGTCTTGTCGTCGGGGCAGCGCATCAGGGCGTTCAGCGCGTTGTGCGCGTCGTAGGTGGATGGCGTCCAGCCCAGCATGTAGAAGCTGGTGTCGCGGCGCAGGATTTTCGGGAAGTAGGTGCCCTTGGTCTCGGCCTGCAGGTTGATCTTGACGTTGATGCGCGCCAGGTTGGCGGCCACCGCCTGGCAGATTTGCGCGTCGTTCACGTAACGATCGTTCGGGCAGTTCATGGTGACTTCGAAGCCGCTGCCGTAGCCGGCATCGGCCATCAGCTTCTTGGCAGCTTCCACGTCGTAGGGCGGGCGCTTGTCCTGCTCGGCGCTCCAGCCGTTGATGCCGGGGCCGACCATCAGCGCAGTGGGGCGCGAGGCGTCGCGCATCACGGTTTTCTTGATGCCTTCGATGTCGATCGCCTGGTAGAACGCCTGGCGCACGCGCTTGTCCTTGAACGGGTTCTTGCCCTTGACGCTGGAGAAAAGCAGCTCGTCGCGCTTCTGGTCCATGCCGAGGAAGATGGTGCGCAGCTCGGGGCCGGTGATGGCGCGCGTGCTGGCGTTGCTGTTGACGCGCGCAATGTCCTGCACCGGCACCGGCTCCATGACGTCGATCTCGCCCGAGAGCAGCGCCGCCACGCGCGTGGCCGGGCTGGCGATGGGCGTGAAGATGGCTTCACGCACGTTGCCTTCGATCTTGCCCCAGTAGTTGGGGTTGCGCACGAAGGTGGTGCGCACGCCCGGCTGGCGCTCGCGCACGTGGAACGGGCCGGTGCCGTTGGTCTTGAACGAGGCGGTGTTCTCGATGCCCTTGCGGCGATCGACCGGGCGCGTGGCGTTGTTCTCTTCGCACCACTTCTTGCTCATGATCATGACCTGCGTCAGCACCTGCGGCAGGATGGCGAGCGGCGTCTTGGTCTCGATCTCGACCGTGTGACTGTCGATCTTGCGCACTTCCTTGAAGTCGTTCGAATAGCTCTTCATGTCCGAGCCTTCGCCCGCGATGCGCGCCATGGTGAACAGCACATCGTCGGCGGTGAAGGGCGTGCCGTCGTAGAACTTGACGTTCTTGCGCAAATCGAAGCGCCACAGCGTGGGCGACATCTGCTTCCAGCTTGTGGCCAGGCCGGGCACGACGTTAAGTTTCTTGTCCAGGTCAACCAGCGGCTCGTAGGCGTTGCCGGTGGTCGACAACTGCAGCGACTCGTTCAGCGAGTGCGGGTCGAGCGAGAGCGAATCACCCTGGTTGGCGATGCGCACGGTTTGCGCCGATGCTCCTGAAAACGCAGCTGTCAGCGCAGTGCCTACAAGCGCCAGCAGCATTTTTTGCTTGAATTTCATGGTTGTCTCCTCTTCGAATGTTCGGCAGTGTTGGATCAATGGCCGCCGGCGCTGGACACGCGCAGGCGCGGGTCGACCACCACGTAAAGCATGTCGACGATCAGGTTGATCACCACGAAGATCAGCGCGATCAGGCACAGATAAGCCGCCATCACCGGCACGTCGGCAAAGGTCACGGCCTGGATGAACAAGAGGCCCATGCCCGGCCACTGGAACACCGTCTCGGTGATGATGGCAAACGCGATCAGGCCGCCCAGTTGCAGGCCGGTGATGGTCATCACCGGCACCAGCGTGTTCTTGAGCGCGTGGCCGAAGTAGATGGCGCGGTCGGACAGGCCCCGCGCGCGCGCGAACTTGATGTAGTCGGTGCGCAGCACTTCAAGCATCTCGGCGCGCACCAGCCGCATGATGAGCGTCAGCTGAAAGATCGCCAGCGTGATCGCCGGCAGGATCATGTGCAGCCAGCCATCGACGGTGAACAGGCCGGAGCTCCACCAACCAAAGTTCACCGTATCGCCGCGCCCGAAGCTCGGCAGCCAGCCCAGCCAGACCGAGAAAATCAGGATCAGCAAGATGCCGATCAGGAAGGTGGGCAGCGAAACGCCGAGCAGCGACACGGTCATGAACACCTGGCTCAGAAAGCTGCCACGCTTGAGCGCTGCGTAGACGCCCATCGGAATGCCGACCACCAGCGCCAGCACGGCAGCCACCAGCGCCAGCTCGAAGGTCGCCGGAAAGCGCTCGCCGAGCAGGCGCGACACCTTGGCGCCCTGGCGCAGGCTGAGGCCGAACTCGCCCTGCGCCGCATTCACCAGAAAGTGCCAGAACTGCACGAAGAAGGGTTGATCCAGCCCCAGATCGGCGCGCAGCTGGCGAATCTGCTCCGGCGTGGCGTCCTGCCCCAGCAGGAAGACCACCGGGTCGCCCACGTACTGGAACAGCAGAAAAGCAATGAAGGCCACCGAGACCATCACGATGACGGCCTGCAGCAGTCGACGAAGAATGAAAGCGCCCATCGGTTGAAAAAGGATAGCGAAGGGGGATGCTAGCAGAGCGGCGCAGGCCTGTTGCTAGGGTATTACGCTCACAACGGCCTGGTGGATTGCAGGTTTCGGGCCAACAAACGCTGTCTGGCGATTCGCCTCGCGTCCGTCCTGGGCAAAAAAAAGCCGCCCGAAGGCGGCTTTTGCATCAAACGATTGCCCCGAAGAGCAATCGCCGTCATCAGAAGTTGTGGCGAACGCCGATACCGTAGTTGTTGGTGTCGTCCAGGCGCAGGAAGGCGCCGTACACGAAGGTGCGCTTGGACAGGGCGTACTTGGCCTCCACCAGGCCGTTGGTGTACTTCTTGCCGGTCCACTCGT
>JAGOVZ010000090.1 GCA_018060485.1 Ottowia sp.
CGCGCAGGCGAAACTGCTTGCCGGCCTGCGTGCCCTCGGGAATGTCGATGGCGGCCTTGCCGTTGAGCGTCGGCACCTCGATCTCGCCGCCCAGCGCAGCGGCGGCAAAGCTGATCGGCACCACGCAATGCAAATCGTCGCCGTCGCGCTCGAAGATGTCGTGCTTTTTCAAACGAATCTCGATGAACAGATCGCCCGGCGGCCCGCCGTTGGTGCCCGGCTCGCCGTTGCCGGCCGAGCGGATGCGCATGCCGTCGTCAATGCCGGCGGGAATCTTCACTTCCAGCGTTTTCTGGTTCTTGACCTTGCCCTGACCGTGGCACACACCGCACGGGTCCTTGATGAGCTTGCCGGTGCCGCGGCAATGCGGGCAGGTCTGCTGCACGCTGAAAAAGCCCTGGCGCATCTGCACCACACCCTGGCCGTGGCAGGTGCCGCAGGTGGTGGCGCTGGTGCCGGGCTTGGCGCCCGAGCCGTGGCAGGTGTCGCACTCGTCCCAGCTGGGGATGCGGATTTGCGCGTCCTTTCCCGCGGCGGCTTCTTCCAGCGTGATTTCCATCGCGTAGCTCAGGTCGGCGCCGCGGTACATCTGCTGACCGCCGCGCCCGCCACGCTGCTGGCTGAAGATGTCGCCAAAGATGTCGCCAAACGCCTCGGCAAAACCGCCAAAGCCTTCCGGCCCGCCGCGCATGTTCGGGTCGACGCCCGCGTGGCCGTACTGGTCGTAGGCGGCGCGCTTTTGCGGGTCGGACAGCATCTCGTAGGCCTCTTTGGCCTCCTTGAACTTGACCTCGGCCTCCACGGCCACGCCGCCCTGGTTGCGGTCGGGGTGGTACTTCATCGCCAGCTTGCGATAAGCCTTCTTGATTTCCTCATCGCTGGCGTTCTTGGGAACGCCCAGGACTTCGTAATAGTCGCGCTTTGTGGCCATCAATATTTCTCGAAACGGCTCAGACAAACGCCGCGCAGCCGACTCCGGGGAATCTTCTGCGCGGCGGCAAAGGCAGCGCTGGGGCGGTGATTACCCGCGCGCGCCGTCGCTTCAGTCCTTCTTGACTTCTTTCACTTCGGCGTCAACCACGTTGTCGTCGGCGGCAGCAGCGCCGGCACCCGGCGTGCCACCGGGGGCAGCACCTGCGGCCTGCGCCGCGGCGGCGGCATCGGCGTACATCTTTTCGCCGAGCTTCTGGCTCGCGGTCATCAGCGTCTCGGTCTTCGACTCGATATCGGCCTTGTCGTCGCCCTTGATGGCTTCTTCGACGGCCTTGATCGCGTCTTCGATCGCCGATTTCTCGCCGGCTTCCAGCTTGTCGCCGTGCTCGGTGAGCGACTTGCGCACGCTGTGCACCATGGCGTCGCCCTGGTTGCGGGCCTGGATCAGCTCCAGCTTCTTCTTGTCCTCGGCGGAGTTCAGCTCGGCGTCCTTCACCATCTGCTGAATCTCGGCCTCGGACAGGCCCGAGTTGGCCTTGATGGTGATCTTGTTCTCTTTGCCTGTCGCCTTGTCCTTGGCCGACACGTGCAGGATGCCGTTGGCGTCGATGTCGAAGGTCACCTCAATCTGCGGCATGCCGCGCGGCGCGGGCGCAATGCCTTCCAGGTTGAACTCGCCCAGCAGCTTGTTGCCGCTGGCCATCTCGCGCTCGCCCTGGTAGACCTTGATGGTCACGGCCGGCTGGTTGTCGTCGGCGGTGGAGAAGGTCTGCGCGAACTTGGTCGGGATGGTGGTGTTCTTGGTGATCATCTTCGTCATCACACCACCCAGGGTTTCAATGCCCAGAGACAGCGGGGTCACGTCGAGCAGCAGCACGTCCTTGCGGTCGCCCGAGAGCACCTGGCCCTGGATGGCGGCGCCGACGGCCACGGCTTCGTCGGGGTTGACGTCCTTGCGCGGCTCCTTGCCGAAGAACTCTTTGACCTTCTCCTGCACCTTGGGCATGCGGGTCTGGCCGCCGACCAGAATCACGTCGCTGATGTCGCCCACGCTCACGCCTGCATCCTTGATGGCGGTGCGGCAGGGGGCGATCGTGCGCTCGATCAGCTCTTCAACCAGGCTCTCGAACTTGGCGCGCGTGAGCTTGATGTTCAGGTGCTTGGGGCCCGAGGCGTCGGCCGTGATGTAGGGCAGGTTGATGTCGGTCGCTTGCGCGCTCGACAGCTCGATCTTGGCTTTTTCAGCCGCTTCCTTCAGGCGCTGCAGGGCCAGCACGTCGTTCTTCAGGTCAACGCCGGCTTCTTTCTTGAACTCGGTGATGACGTAGTCGATGATGCGCTGGTCGAAGTCTTCGCCGCCCAGGAAGGTGTCGCCGTTGGTGGACAGCACCTCGAACTGCTTTTCGCCATCGACATCGGCAATCTCGATGATGGAGATGTCGAAGGTGCCGCCACCCAGGTCATAGACGGCGATCTTGCGGTCGCCCTTGGTGTTCTTGTCCAGGCCGAAGGCGAGGGCCGCGGCCGTGGGCTCGTTGATGATGCGCTTGACTTCCAGCCCGGCGATGCGGCCGGCGTCCTTGGTGGCCTGGCGCTGGCTGTCGTTGAAGTAGGCGGGGACGGTGATGACGGCCTCGGTGACCGCTTCGCCCAGGTAGTCCTCGGCGGTTTTTTTCATCTTGCGCAGGATTTCAGCGCTGATCTGCGGCGGCGAGAGTTTTTTGCCGCGCACTTCGACCCAGGCGTCGCCGTTGTCGGCCTTGACGATCTTGTAGGGCATCAGGCCGATGTCCTTTTGCACCTCTTTTTCGTCGAACTTGCGCCCAATCAGGCGCTTGACGGCGTAGATCGTGTTCTTGGGGTTGGTGACGGCCTGGCGCTTGGCCGGCGCGCCGACCAGGATGTCGCCGTCTTCGAGGTAGGCGACGATGGACGGCGTGGTGCGCGCGCCTTCGGCGTTTTCGATCACCTTGGTCGAGTTGCCTTCCATGATGGCGACGCAACTGTTCGTCGTGCCCAGGTCAATGCCGATGATTTTGGCCATGTTTTTCTCCGTGTATGCTGAATAAGTTGAATACGCTGAAACTGGGTGCCGCGCGCGGTCTTTTCAAGCGCTGCGCGGCTTAATTGCTGGCCGTGACCGTGACCAGCGCCGGGCGCAGCACGCGGTCGGCGATGGTGTAGCCTTTTTGCAGCACGTTGACCACCGTGTTGGGAGCCTGCTGCGGCGCGGGCACGATGCTGATGGCCTGTTGCGTGGCGGGGTCGAACTTGGCGCCGGCAGCGGGGTTGACTTCGGCCACCTTGTTGCGCTCCAGCGCCGACAGCAACTGGCGCAGCGTGGCTTCGGTGCCCTCGCGCAACTGCTCGGCGCTGGCGTTGTCGATCTTCAGGCCAGCTTCCAGGCTGTCGAGCACGGGCAGCATGCTTTCGGCAAACGATTCAACGGCGAACTTGCGGACCTTGACGATCTCGTCGTCGGCCCGGCGGCGCGCGTTCTGGGCGTCGGCCTGGGCGCGCAGCGACTGGTCCTGTAATTCAGCCACCTTGGCCTTCAGCGCCTCGATTTCGGCGAGGGCGTTGTCGCGCTCGGCACTGGCATCGGCCGCGTTGGCGGCCGCGGCGGCCTCGATTTCTTCCGGGCTCATGGGGCCGCCAAAGCCGTGACCGGAGGCGTAGGGGGGTGAATTGGGATCGTTCATGCGGGGTTGGACTCAGGGTTCAATGAAGAAAGAAGACAAAGTCAGCTTTCATGTGGCTACGGGCGCGATTTCTTCAAGGGCCGCCGCAGCCGAAATTTGCCTGAATTTAGCGAATTCCGGGCCCGAAAAAGCAAAAAACCGCCCGCAGGCGGTTTTTGGGGGAAGCGCGGGCTGTCAGTCGACGCCCAGCAACTCCACATCGAATTTCAGCGTGGCATTGGGCGGAATCACGCCGCCAGCGCCGCGCACGCCGTAGCCCATCTCGGGCGGAATGATCAGGGTGCGCTGGCCGCCGACTTTCATGCCGGCCACGCCTTCGTCCCAGCCCTTGATGACCATGCCGGAACCCAGCGGAAACTTGAACGGATCCTTGCGGTCGCGGCTGGAATCGAACTTGGCGCCTTGCTGGCCGTTGTTGAAGAGCCAGCCGGTGTAATGCACCGTGACGGTCTGCCCCTTGCGAGCCTCGGCGCCCGTGCCGGCCTTGGTGTCGGTGATCTGCAATCCGTTGCTCATGCTTTTGTACTATGTTTTATGTAGCTGCCCGCGCTTGCCTGGCAAGCGCTGGAATTGTTTTTGACGATGAATGGCACGCCAGGGCGCGCCGGGCCGCGCGGCTTACTTCTTCTTGGCCTGCGCCGCCACCCACTTAGTGGCAAAGGCCTGCAGATCGGACAGACGCTTGACCAGGTCGGCGCCGCTCATGGTCAGGCTGTAGCCGTCGGAGCCGTGCGTAACCAGGTTGGCCGCGCGCAGCTCTTTCAGGCGCGTGTTCAGCGTGTTGGGCGTGATGCCGCCGACGCTGTCTTGCAGCAGGCGGAAAGTCTGGGGATGGCCGTCGCGCAGCGCCCACAGCACGCGGATGGCGTAGCGCGCTTCAAGCAGCGCCAGCAACTGGCCTGTGGCGGCGTTTTCTTTTGAACTCATGTCAGGCTTCTCCTCAAGTTCGCTAAGGTGCGTGAAGCTGACTATAGCGCAAATTTGCTAGCACGCTAGCAGTTTCATAGCTCCCCGCGCCGCCCCGCCGTGGGTTTGCCGCTACAAAATACTGATTTACCCGCGCCCCGGCGCATCTGGGGTAAACCCGCGGTCAGGGCCGATAGACCTTTTGCAGCAGCCGAATCAGCGTGCGGCGCTCGGCGGGCGTCAGGCCCGGGGCGGCGTCGTTTTCAAGCGCCACGGCCTCGGCTTCGGCGCGCGCCATCAGCGCCTGGCCCTCGGCCGTCAGGTGCAGGCCGAGCGCGCGGCCGTCCTGCGGGTGCGGCTGGCGCGCCAGCAGGCCGCGTGATTCCAGCGCGCCGATCTTGCCGACCAGATTGGGTGGCAACAGGGCGAGCGCCGCGCACAACTGGCGCGATGTGATACCCGGGTTGTGGTGAATCACGGAAAGTATCGAAAAATCAACCACGCGCAGCCCGAACTGCGCCATGCGCGGCACGAATTCATCGATCACCGTGAGCGCTGCGCGGCGGGCGTTGTAGCCCAGCAGGGTCTGCAGGTAGCGGGTGTCGACCGCGTCGACGAAGGCAGGTGTGGCAGGTGGGGCGTCGTGCGACGCAGCGAGGGTTTCGGGGTTGGGGCTCATGGGGCAGGCGACGATTGAGTCATTACTCCTATTTATATAGCTTCCAGCGCTTGTCAGGCTTGCGCCAGCGGCCTGATCTATACATGACAGGCTTGCCGAAGCCTGCTCCCATGGCAAGCAGTCCTTCGACAGGCTCAGGACGAACGGTGCTGAATGGCAGGATGTCTGCCAGTCCGCTTACTTCTCGACCTTGAACTCGCCGCCCGTGACTTTCATCATCACGCCGGTGTCGTCGGTGTAGCCCCAGTGGTCGGTGGGCGTCCAGTTCAGCACGCCGTGGGCGAGGGTGGTCTTGCCGATCTGCTCGAAGGCGTCGCGCAGCGCGGCGCGGAATTCGGGCGTGCCGGGCCTGGCTTTCTTCAGCGCGATCGGCACCGCCTTTTCCATCACGATGATCGAGTCGTAGGCGTGGCCGGCAAACTGGTTGCGCGATCCGGGGCCGTAGGCTTTTTCGTACTGCTGCACGAACTTGATCGCCTCGGCTTTCGAGGGATGCGAATCCGGCAACTGCTCGGCCAGCACCGCCGGGCCGCTGACGACAAAGCCGCCTTCCACCGCCTTGCCGCCCACGCGCATCAAGTCGCGCGTGGCGGCGGCGTGGGTCTGGTAGATCTTGCCTTTGTAGCCGCGCTCGGCGAGCGCCATCTGCGGCATCGCCGCGCCCGAGCCGGAGGCGACGACCAGGATCGCCTCCGGGTTGGCCTGCACCAGCTTGAGCGCCTGGCCGGTCACGCTGGTGTCGGCGCGCGCAAAGCGCTCGACCGGGCCGAACTTGATGCCGGCCTTTTCAGCCTGCGGCTTGAAGTCGTTGAGCCAGGTCTCGCCATAGGCGTCGCTGTAGCCCAGAAAGCCGACGCTCTTGATGCCCTGCTTCTTCATGTGCTCGATGATGGCGTGCCCCATCACGGCGTTGGATTGCGGCAGACGGAACAGCCACTTGTCCTTGCCCGCCGGCACGGCGACGGGCGACCAGGCGATCTGCGGTGTGGCAGCTTCTTCAGCCACCTGCGCGACGGCGGCGGCGACCGGCGTGGCGACCGAGCCCATGATGACGTCGACCTTGTCGTTGGTGACAAAGCGCTTGGCGTGCGTCACGCCCTGGTTGGGGTCGGTGGCGTCGTCCATCACGATGACGTTGAGCTTTTCGCCGGCAATGGTCTTGGGCCACAGCTTGGCCTGGTTGCCGGCCGGAATGCCGAGGCCCGATGCGGCGCCCGTCATCGGCGCGATGACGCCGATGGTGATGTCGGCCAGCGCGGCGCCCGAGGCGGCGAGGGCGCTGGCGGCCACGAGGGTCTTGAGGGTGAAGCGGGTCATGGGTCGGTCTCCTGGTGGTGAATGACGAATATGGTTTTGATAGCTGCTGGCGCTTGCCAATCAAGCGCTAGAGGCACTTTTCCTTGATGAAATCGGGCACCTGAATGGCCTTCAGCCGATCCGGGTCCCCATCGGGGTGCACGACGAAGGCGCGCGTCTCCAGCCCCTCGCACAGCACCAGCTCGCCGCGCTGCACGACGTGCTTTTGCACGATGACCTTCTCGCGCCATTCCGCCACGTGCGTGTGCACCTGCAGCGTGTCGCCGTAGGTGGCGGGCTTGAAGAACTTGGTGTGGATCTCCAAAAGCGGCGTGCCGATGATGCCGTGCGTCTTCTTCAACTCGCGCCAGGGCGGAATGCCACACTGCATGAAGAAGTCGAGCGACGACGCATCCATCCACTTGCAGAAGTTGGGAAAGAACACGATGCCGGCCGGATCGCAATCGCCGAACATCACCTTGACTTCGTAAACGGTGGTTTTGCTCATGGTGTTGTCGGGGTTAACGCGGTGCCATGCGCAGCGCGCCGTCTAGGCGGATCACCTCGCCGTTCAGGTGCCCATTGGTGACGATGTGGCAGGCCAGCTCGGCGAATTCTTCCGGCTTGCCCAGGCGCGGCGGGAAGGGGATGGAGGCGGCCAGCGAAGCTTGCACGGGTTGGGGCAGTGTGCGCATGAGCGGCGTGCTGAACAGGCCCGGTGCGATGGTGCACACGCGGATGCCGTGTTGCGCCAGATCGCGCGCCATGGGCAGCGTCATGCCGACCACGCCGCCTTTCGATGCGCTGTACGCCTGCTGGCCGACCTGGCCATCAAACGCGGCGACGCTGGCGGTGAAGACCATCACGCCGCGTTCGCCGTCTTGCAACGGGTCGAGCTTGGCTGCCGCGGCGGCAAAGAGGCGGGCGGCGTTGTAGGTGCCGATCAGGTTGACGTTGACGACCTTGATGAAATCTTCGAGAGGCGCCGCGCTGCCGTCTTTGCCCACCACGCGCTTGGCCGAGCCGATGCCGGCGATCTGCATCAGGATGCGCGCCGGGCCGTGCGCGGCTGCCGCCTGTTCGATGGCCGATTGCATGCTGTCGCCGCTGCTCACATCGCATTGAATCGCCAGGCCGTTGATGTCGGCCGCGACCTTCTTCGCGTTGTCGAGGTTCAAATCGAGCACTGCCACCTTGGCGCCCAAGCGCGCCAGTTCACGCGCCGTGGCCTCGCCCAAACCCGATCCGCCGCCGGTGACCAGCGCTGCCTGTCCGTTGATCTGCATGGTGATGACTCCTGTATTGATAGCTGCTTGCGCTTGCCCATCAAGCGCTGGAGGCTGTTTTTATATTGAAACGATCATGCTGCCGGGTTCTCCAGCAGCAGCGCAATGCCTTGCCCGCCGCCCACGCATGCGGACGAGATGCCGTACTTCACACCCGCGCGCTGCATCTCGCGCGCAAGCGTGATCGTCAGGCGCACGCCCGTGGCCGCCAGCGGGTGGCCGAGGGCGATGGCGCCGCCGTTGACGTTGAGCCTGGCCAGGTCCATGCCCAGCTCCTTGGCCACCGACAGCGTCTGCGCGCCTTGTGCCTCGTTGACTTCGAAGCGGCCGATATCTTGAAGCTTGAGGTCGGTGCGCTCCAGCAGCAGACGAATGGCCGGCGCCGGGCCGATGCCCATGATCTCGGGCGGCACGCCGACGGCCGCCGCGCCGACGATGCGTGCCAGCGGCTGTTTGCCGTTCGCGTTCGCATACGCGCCCGATGCCACCACGGCAGCAGCAGCGGCATCGACCAACGCCGACGAGTTGCCACCGGTCTGCACGCCGCCTTCGAACACCGGCCGCAGCTTGGCCAGCACGTCGAGCGGGGAAGGGCGCGGGTGCGTGTCCTGCGCGACTTCGGTGGTTTTGCCCTGCAGCTTGATTCCGCGCGGCTGGTAGCCCTCCAGCTCAAACTTCTCGCTGACCACGGGCACGATCTCGCCGGCCAGAAAGCCGCTTTGCTGCGCCGCCACGGCCTTGGCAAACGAGGCGGCGGCAAATTCATCGACCTGCTCGCGCGTGATGCCGTATTTCTTCGCCAGGTTCTCGGCCGTCTGGATCATGTTGATGCCGGCGGCCGGGTCTTTCAGCGCTTCCCACATGTAGTCCTTGAAGCCGACCGGCGCGCCGAGCTTGAAGCCGGTGCGGTGATCGAACGCGGCAATCGGGTTGCGCGTCATGTTCTCGGTGCCGACCACCAGCGCCGCCTCGCACGCGCCGCCCTGGATGTGCTCGCCCGCCTGGCGGAACAGCTCGAAGCCCGTGCCGCAGATGCGCTGCACCATGATGGCCGGCACCGCCACCGGCACGCCGGCGTACAGGCCGATGTGGCGCGGCAGGAAGAACTGGTCGAAGTCGCCCGGCGCCATGTTGCCGGTGACGACCGAGCCGATGTCGCTGCCCGGCACGCCGGCGCGCTTGAGCGCCTCGCGCGCCGCCTTGAT
>JAGOVZ010000091.1:0-4472 GCA_018060485.1 Ottowia sp.
CTAGGGCCTGTTAACACATTCTCAGTCCATCTGCGACAAGCACGAAGCTGATGAAGCCGAGGAACATGAGATCGAGTTTCTCGAAGCGCGAGAAGATGCGCCGGTAACCCTTGAGGCGACGAAACAGTCGCTCGACCTCATTGCGGCGCTTGTACATGGCCCGGTCGTATTCCCAAGGATCAAGGCGTTTGCTGGTCGGGGGCACGACC
Organism: Ottowia sp.; assembly: GCA_018060485.1. GTDB lineage: Bacteria > Pseudomonadota > Gammaproteobacteria > Burkholderiales > Burkholderiaceae_C > Ottowia. The sequence goes on from JAGOVZ010000091.1 coordinate 210, forward strand.
GGAATGAATCCCAGGTCCAGAGCAAGTTGGCGGGTTTCATTGCCTTCGTATGCCCGGTCCATGAGCAAATGAACGGGTCGGCTTGTCGCCCCGAGGCTGCTGAGCAAACGCCTGCCTTCAGGTGCGTCGTGCGCTTGTCCTGGCGAGAGGCAGAACGTCACGGCCGTTCGAGCATCCGCGGCAACCATATGAATCTTGGTGTTCCATCCGCCTCGGGACTTGCCGATGGACTGAGGGCCGTTTTTTTTAACGCTCCGGTGCCGTCTGGGTGGACCTTGATGCTGGTGGAGTCCAGCGAGACCGCCTCGATCTTGATGCGCACGACCTGGGCCCGCTGCAATTCCTCGAACATGCGATCGAGTACACCGGCCTTGGTCCAGCGGTTCATGCGCGTGTAGATCGTGTGCCAGTTGCCGAACCGTTTGGGCAGTCCACGCCACTTGCAGCCATGCTCGGCCACATAGAGGATGGCGTTGACTACCTGCAGGTTGCTCAGGCTGACATTGCCGCGCTGCTTGGGCAGACAGTGCTCGATGGTGGCGAATTGCTCGGGTGTGATCTCCATGCCAGAGATTGTCCCGCGCAGTCGCAGAAATCGCCATTAGTGTTAACACGCCCTAACTCCAGGAGCTTCACGATGCACCATCTTCATTCCCACCGCGCCCGGCAGCAACGTGCCACCACCATCGCCATCACGCCATCGGTCACCCGCTGGCACCCCGCGGCGCGAGCCGCTGGTTGGACACTGCTGGCCATGACGCTGACCGTCTTCGTGGTGTTCAGGCTCGGCTGACCACCGCCATCCACCGCTCTCCATGGCCCCTTAAGGAGGACCAAGCCAATGAACCACCCAGTTTTCCGGCACTACCCCCGCAACAGCCCTCAGGCCGCCGGGCGCATCCTGGCCACCGCCTTGCTCGCCAACGGCGACATCAAGGATGTCGAATGGCAGCGACTGGCCGACACGCAGGCCTTCGAACGGCTCGATCTGCATGGCCTGCAATGGCATGTCGTTCTGGACGAGTTGTGCCAGGACCTGATGACCGGTGTTCGCCCGGGGCGGGATATCCTGATCGACGGCCCGACGCTCGCTGCCTGGCTGGACGAGATCGATAACGTCGCGTTGCAGGCGCTGGTGATCAAGCTTTGCGCTCAAGTCATCGAGGCCGACGGCGAGGTGCACCCGGGCGAGTCGATGTTGTTGCGCGCGGCACTTGAGCGGTGGGTGCTGCCGATGGAAGACCAGGAGTGTGTCGAACCACTGGTCTACGGCCTCGACTTTCAGGTGGTGCCGCGCCCTGGCATCTCGATGCCGGGCTAACGTTCGATCAAGCATCAGGTGATTCCCCTTCCCCCATTCTCCATTCCCGAGGCCGGCCGCGCTGCAGCGCTGTCGGCCTTGTTGTTTGTCGAGCTAACCAACAAAGGCATAATTCCCGCAACAGCTTGTCTGCTGTGCGAAGAAGGAACAACATGAAACATGTCTACTTGGCCCTGCTGCTCGCCATGACGGCTGTCGTTTTTCTCTTCAAGTTCCAGAACCTCGACACTGTGACCGTGCAGTTCCTGTCTGCGAGCTTGACGCTACCGCTGTCGTTGCTGCTGCTGGCGGTGTACGTGCTGGGCATGCTGACGGGAGGCACGCTCCTGTCCATGGTTCGCAGCTGGGTGCGCGGCGCCACCTCGAAACCTCCCTTGAGCAACTGAGCCATGGCGACTTTGCGGCAATGACTTTTCTTCTGTTCGCGGGGGGGCTCCTGGCCTTGGTTGCCGGCGCCTTCATCCTCGTGCGCGGTGCGTCGCTCCTGGCATTGCGCCTGGGTCTGTCGCCGCTGGTGGTGGGTCTCACGGTGGTGGCTTTTGGCACCAGTGCACCGGAGATGGCCGTGACAACCGGCGCAGTGCTGGCCGGGCAGGGCGGGCTGGCGGTGGGCAACGCCGTGGGCAGCAACATCTTCAACGTGCTGTTCGTCCTGGGCCTGGCCGCGCTCATCACGCCGCTGGCGGTGCACCGGCAAGTCATCCGCCAGGAGGCGCCGATCATGATCGGCGGCGCCGTGTTGCTCATCGTCCTGGGCCTGGACGGATCGTTGGGGCTGTTCGACGGATCGCTGCTGCTCGGCCTGCTGATGGCCTACACCGCGTTCCTGGTCCGGCAGTCGCGCGCGGAGCCGGCCGCGACCGGTCCCGACGAGTACGCCGACACACTGCAGCCGGCCAAGGCGGGGCGGTGGGACGCCCGGCTGCCGGCACAGCTCGGTCTGATCGTCGCCGGGCTGGTGCTGCTCGTGCTGGGATCGGATTGGCTGGTGCAGGCGGCAGTCATCTTCGCGCGTGCACTCGGTCTGTCGGAGGTGATCATCGGCCTGACCATCGTCGCCTCGGGCACTTCGCTGCCGGAGGTGGCGGCATCGGTAGTGGCCAGCCTCAAGGGCGAACGCGACATCGCCGTGGGCAACGTGGTGGGCAGTTGCGTGTTCAACCTCTTTGGCGTCGTTGGCCTGGGGGCCGTCGTGGCGGCTGTGGGCACCGGTGCCGCGCTGCCGCTGCCGCCGGACGTGGCCCGGTTTGATCTGTGGGTCATGCTCGCCGCACTGGTGGCTTGCCTGCCGGTCTTCCTGACCGGTCGCGAGATCGCCCGTTGGGAGGGCGGCCTGTTCCTGGGCTACTACGTCGCGTATGTGGCCTACCTGGTGCTGGCGGCGCAGCGCCATGACGGCGTCCAGGCCTTCGGCGACGCGATGCTGGGGTTCGTGGTGCCGCTGACCATCGTCACGCTGGGCGTGACGATGTTGCGGCGGGCGGGGCGCTGAGCGTGGGCACGCCGCTTCTGAGCTCGGCGGCCGATGGCGGCATGGGGCTGGCCTCTCGTGCCGCCTTCACGGCGCTGCCTCTGGCCGCGCTGGGCGTCGTGGTGGGCATGTTGTTGTGGCTGCAGCTGCCGACGGGTGGTGCGCTCGAGTGGATACCGGCGCTGGGCATCTCGCTGGCCTGGCGCATCGACGGCCTGGCGGTGCTGATGCTGCTGATGATCACGGCTGTGGGCAGCGCGGTATTCGTCTACGCCGGCGGCTACTTCGCAAGCCACCCGGGGCAACGGCGGCTGTTCGTGCAGCTCACGCTGTTCATGGTGGCGATGATCGGCTGCGTCACTGCTGACAATCTGTTCACGCTCTTCCTGTTCTGGGAAGCCACCAGCGTGCTGTCCTTCCTGCTCGTCGGCTTCCACCATGAACGCGCGGTCAGCCGCAAGGCGGCGCAGCAGGCGCTGCTGGTGACAGGCACCGGCGGCCTGGCGCTGCTGGCGGGCTTGATCCTGATCGGGCAGGTGATGGGCACCAGCACCATCAGCGTGATCGTCGAACGCCTGCCGGCCACCGCGCCCACCCCGCTGCTGACGGCGGGTGTCCTGTTGGTGATCGTGGGCGCCTTCACCAAGAGCGCGCAGTTCCCGTTCCACTTCTGGCTTCCCAACGCGATGGCCGCGCCAACACCGGTGTCGGCCTACCTGCATTCGGCCACGATGGTGAAGCTGGGTGTGTACCTGCTGGCGCGGCTGGACGCCGGCCTCGACGACTGGCTGCTGTGGCAGGTGCTGCTGCAGGGCGCGGGTTCGATCACCGCCGCCTGGGGCATGGTGCTGGCGCTGCGCGAGCGCGACCTCAAGCGCATCCTGGCCTGGTCGACGGTGGCCACGCTGGGCACCTTGGTGGCGCTGGTGGGCATGCCAGGCGAAGGTGCTGCGGTGGCTGTGGGCGCGCTGCTGCTGGCGCATGCGCTGTACAAGGCGCCGCTGTTCTTCGTCGCTGGCAATGTCGATCATGGCACCGGCACCCGCATCATCGACCGACTGGGCAACCTGCGCCACGCCATGCCGTGGACCGCGGCGGCGGCGGCGCTGGCCGGCATGTCGATGGCCGGCATCCCCTTGTCGTTCGGCTTCGTGGTGAAGGACCTGATCGGCGACGCCAAGGCGGCCGACAACGTGCTGGCTTTCGCGCCGCTGGCCAACACGGTGTTCTCGGCCATCGCGGTGGCCGTGGCCGGTGTCGCCGCCGTGCGCGTGTTCTGGCACCGCGCGCCCGAGCCCGCGCTCACCGGCGTGCATGAGGCCGGTCCCGCGCTGGTGCTGCCGCCCATGGTGCTGGCCGGCTTCGGCGTCGCGCTGGGGCTGTTCCCGGCCTGGGCCCAGCCGATGGTAGAAGCTGCGGGGGTGGCCATGACCGCCGGCGACGACCCTGTGCTGGCGCCGCTGGCGCGGGC
>JAGOVZ010000091.1:4572-8969 GCA_018060485.1 Ottowia sp.
GGCGCCGCTGGCGCGGGCACTGCTGGCAGAGTCGCTGACCTTTGCCACCACGCTGGCGCTGGGTGCGATCGTCTATCTGCTGTGGGACGTGCTGCACCGCATGGTGGATGCGGTTGCCCCGCGGCTAGCCACCTTCGGCCTTGCCAGGCTCTACGAACGTTCCCTGGACTGGATTCCGCGTCTCGCTGCGTTCAGTACGCGGGCGTTGCAGCACGGACGCTCGCCAGGTTACATGGCCGTGGCGGCGGCCGCGGCGGTGCTGGCCATCGGGCTCCCGCTGGTGGCAGCCGCGCCCACGCTGGCCTGGCCGGCCTGGTCTGCGCCGCCATTGGGCGTGGCCGGTGCCGTGCTACTGATCGCTGTCGGCGCCATGGCGGCCGCCACGCTGAAGGACCGCCTGGTGCTGCTGCTGGGTGCCGGTCTCGTGGGCTACGGCAGCGCAGTGCTGTTTCTCTTTGCGGGGGCGCCGGACGTCGCCTTCACACAGGTGGTCGTTGAGACGGTGTTCGTCATCGTCGTTGCGGCGGTGCTGTTGGCGTTGAAACGCCAAGGCAAGGCCATGAGCGTGCCCGAGCCGGTCTGGCGCCCGATGGCGCTCGTGCTGTCGCTGGCCTTCGCCACCGTGCTGACCGCGCTGCTGCTGGCCGCCGTGGCGCTGCCCTTCGACGACACGCTGTCGCGCTGGTTCGGCGAGCACAGTGTGCCGGCCGCGCAGGGCCGCAACGTGGTAAACGTGATCCTGGTCGACTTCCGAGCGCTGGACACGCTGGGCGAGATCACGGTCGTGATGCTGTCGCTGCTGGCGGCGGTGCCGCTGCTGCGTGCTGTGCGCACCCGGCGCGACACGGAGGCCGGACGATGAACCGCCGGCTGGTCATCCTGGAGGTAGTGGCTAAGCCCCTGTACGTGGTGATCCTGGCCGCGTCGCTGGTGGTCCTGCTGCGCGGCCACAACGAGCCCGGCGGCGGCTTCATCGGCGGCCTGCTGGCGGTGACCGCCAGCGTGCTGTGGGCCGTCGCGCACGGACCCGATGCCGCCACGCAGCGCCTGCCGCTGCGCTCGCCGGTGCGGCTTGCGGCGCTGGGCGTGCTGGTCGGCGCGCTGTCGGGCCTGCCGGCCTGGCTGATGGGCAAGGCCTACCTTACGCACCTGTGGGCCGGTGTGCCGCTGGGCTTCACGACGCTGCCGGTGTCCACGGTGCTGGTGTTTGATCTCGGCGTCTACCTGTGCGTGTGGGGTGCGCTGGGGGGTTATGCCATCGCACTGCTCGACAGCGACGAGGCGGAGGAGGGCGCGCAATGATCTGGGCCGTCGCCTTCGCGCTCTGGATCACGTTGACCGCAGGGCTGTACCTGGCGCTGTCGCGCGACGTGCTGCGCTGCGTGGTGGGCCTGGCGCTGCTGGGCAGCGCGGTGAACCTGCTGCTGCTGGCCGCGGGCCGCCTGGGGTCGGCGCAGCCGGCGGTGATCGAGGCGGGCGGCCGGGTGCTGCAGGAGGCGGCCAACCCGCTGCCGCAGGCGCTGGTGCTGACCGCCATCGTGATCGGGTTCGCGCTGATGTGCTTTGCGCTCGTGCTGGTCATGCAGTTGGTGCGGCGCGTCGGCACCGACGATGCGCTGGCGCTGCGGCTGGTGGAGCCCGAGCCGGCGGACCCCGTGAAGCCGCCGCTGGCCTTCGATGCCGTCCATGCCGACGACGATGCGCGGCCGCAGAGGGCCGACACGTGAGCATCGTCGCCACCGCACCCGTGCTCGTGCCGCTGGCCACCGCGGGCCTGACGGCGCTGTTCTCGGGCCGGTCCCGCACGCAGCAGGCCATCAGCTTCGTCGGCGTCCTGGGCTTCCTGGGGGCGGCGGTGACGCTGCTGGCGCAGGTCAGCGCCAGCGGCCCGGTCGGCGTCAGCTTCGGCGATTGGCCCGCGCCCTACGGCATTCAGTTCCGCTTCGACGGCCTGTCCACCGCCTTGCTGCTGTTGACGGCGCTGATGGGCCTGGTCACGCTGATCTTCCTGGGCAGCGACGCCGACCCCGGTCCGCGCCACCGGCTGCTGCTGCCGCTGCTGCACGGCACGCTGGCCGGCGTGGCCGGTGCCTTCAGCACCGCCGACCTGTTCAACCTCTATGTCTGGTTCGAGGTGATGCTGATCTGCGCCCTGGGCCTGATCGCGCTGGGCGGCCGGCGCGACCAGCTCGATGCCGCCTTCAAGTACCTGGGCCTGAACCTGTTCGGCACGCTCCTGCTGCTGGCCGCCATCGGGCTGCTCTATGCCGCCACAGGGCAGCTCAACTACGGCGGGCTGGCACTGGCGGCGCGCCAGCTCGACCCGGCCCTGCTGCACACGTTGCTGGCGGCGCTGACGGTGGGGCTGCTGCTGAAGGCCGGGGCTTTTCCGCTGTATGCCTGGCTGCCGGCGTCCTACCCCACGCTGCCCGCGCCGGTGCTGGCCCTGTTCGCCGCGCTGCTGGGCAAGGTGGCGGCCTACGCCGTGCTGCGCATGCTGGGCGACGTGTTCATGCCCGAAGGTGCGGCGCTGTACGAGGTGCTGGGCTGGGTGGCGGTGGCCACCATGGTGGCTGGTGTGCTGGGCGCGGCGCACCACTGGGACATGCGGCGCATCCTGGCCTTCCACAGCGTCAGCCAGATCGGTTACGTGCTGCTGGCGGTGGCACTGGGCGGCCCGGCCGGCCATGCCGCGGCGCTGTTCTACACGCTGCACCACAGCCTGGTGAAGGCCAGTCTGTACCTGACCGCCGGCATGGTGGCCAGCGTGGCCGGCAGCTACGACCTGCGGCGCATCGGTGGCCTGGCCGCCGCACGGCCGATGCTGGCGCTGCTGTTCGCGGTGATGGCCTTGTCGCTGGTAGGCATTCCGCCGCTGTCGGGCTTCTGGGCCAAGCTGCTGGTGCTGCAGGAGGCCTTTGCACAGGGGCGCTACACGTGGGCCGCGCTGGCCCTGCTGGTGAGCGTGCTGACGCTCTACTCGATGATGAAGATCTGGACCGAGGCCTTCTGGAAGCCCCATCCCTTGGCCGATGCGGAAGGTGTATGGCCAGCGCGGCGCGTGGCGCTCGCACCGGCCTGGGCGGCGACGGTCAGCCTGGCGGCCGTGACGCTTGCGATCGGATTTGCACCCCAGACACTGATCGAGTTCGCGCAGGCCGCGGCCGCGACGCTGGGCCGGAAATGAACCGCAGGAGCCGCCACATGAATTGCCGTGCCGCATGAACAAGCTCACCGCCGCCGTCCTTTTGCCACTGCGCTTTGGCTGGGCGATGCTCGCCTCGGGCGTGCAAACGGTTGCCGCGATCATTCGGCGCGGCCTGGTGATCGGCACGCCGCCTGCGGCGACCTTCGTGCGCATCGGCTTCGCGCCGATGAGTCCACAGGGCGCTGCGCTGCTGGGCTGCATGATCTCGCTGACGCCGGGGACGACGGTGATCGACATCGACCTGGTGCGCCGGGAGATGGTGCTGCACATGCTCGACGCGAACAACGCGGCGGCTGAGGTCGACGCCATCCGGCGCGACTTCGAGCCGCCGCTGCTGGCCTGGTTTGGAGAGTCGGCATGAACGGGCTGCTGAACGCGGCCTCGGTGGGCTGGGCCACAGCCGTGCTCACCTTGCTGGCGCTGTGCGCGACCCTGATCGCCACCGTGCGCATCGTGCGCGGGCCTCGGCATGCGGATCGCGTGGTGGCCCTCGACATCTTCCTGGCGGCCGCCGTGGCGCTGTGCGTTGCGGCCTCGCTGGCCACCCGCCGCACCGTGTTCCTCGACGTGGCCATCGGCCTTGCGCTGGTCGGCTTCGTGGGGACGGTGGGGTGGGCACGCTTGATCGAGCGGTCGGCGCCGTCCGATACGCAGGAGGAGCGGCGATGATGACGACCCTGGGCGGGCTGCTGCTTGCTGCTGGCGCGGTGTTGCTGGTGATCGCAGCCTGGGGCGTGATCGTGTTGCCCGATGCACTGGCCCGCCAGCACGCGGCGACGAAGGCGGGCACGTTGGCGCTGACGCTCGTGTGCGTGGGCGCCTTGCTCGTGGCCCAGGACACGGCCTGGACCTGGCGGCTGCTGCTGATCCTGGGTTTTCTGCTGGCGACCTTGCCGGTGGCTTCTCACCTGCTGGCACGGGCTGCAGTGCGCGAAGGGGGTCTGGCTCAAGCGGTCGACGCGGCGGAGTTCGTCTCCAACACGGACTGGGACGGAACGCCTGACTGAAACAGGTGTTCCGTCAGCGCCTGATTGAACTCAGCCAAGAGCGTTGAATTGCTGCCGTTCAAATCAAGCTGCCAGTTATTCTGAACAACGAGCATGCATACACCGAAGTCGCGGGGGTTTCGGTGACGAGACTGACGAACTGGTTGTCGGTATAGAAGTCCCCGGCAATATGGGGTCTGGTG
>JAGOVZ010000092.1 GCA_018060485.1 Ottowia sp.
ATCTCTCGCGCAGCAGCCTGAAGCCGACCAGCACGTAGCGCGTTTCCGGCGTGTTCCAGTTGCGGAAAGCCACGCGCGCATACAGGGGCCAGCTGTGCCACGAGCCGCCACGGCGCACGCGCACATTGCCGTCGGCCGGGCCGGTCGGATCGCTGGCGGGCGATTGCGCGTAATAGTCTTCGCCGTACCAGTCGGCACACCATTCCCATGCGTTGCCGATCATGTCGTACAGGCCGAAGGCGTTGGGCGCAAAGCTGCCCACGGGCGCGGTGAACGGGTAGTGGTCGCTGCCGGCGCCGGCCTGGTCGCGCCAGCGCGGCCAGCGCAGCGCGGTTTCGCGGTCGAAGGTGTTGGCGGTCTTGAGCAGCACCAGCGGATCGTCACCGGCGGGAAAGCGCGTGCGCGTGCCGGCGCGGGCGGCGTATTCCCACTCGGCTTCGGTCGGCAGGCGGTAGGTCACGCCTTCGCGCTGGCTGAGCCACTTGGCCATGGCCACGGCGTCGTTCCAGGTGACGTTGACCACGGGGTGGCGGTCGGTTTGCGGAAAGCCTGGGCTCTCCCACGAATAGCGCGGATCGCGCCCCTCAAACAAGTCGCCGCGCTCGGTGCGCGAGGGGTCGTAGTTGGGGTTGAAGCCGTAGCCGCCGGTGCCGTCGCGCACCGATTCGGGCACGTAGCCTGATTCGCGCAGGAAGCGGCGGAACTGCCCGACCGTGACCTCGTGCGCGCCCAGCCAGAAGCCGCGCGTGATGCGCACGCGGTGCACCGGCGCCTCGTCGGCCAGGTCGGTCAGGCGCTTCGGGTCGGCGTGCGGAAAGGCCTGGGCCAGCGCCTGTGGGGATTCGTCGCTGCCCATCAAAAATTCGCCTGCGGGCACGCGGGCGAAGACGATGCCCAGGCTGTCGGTGAAGGTGGCGCCGGCCTTGGGTGCCTGCGGGTCGGCCGTGATGGGCGGCGCCAGCGAAGGCGCGCTGCCGCAGGCGGCAAGCGCCGCGGTCAGCAGCAGCGGCGCCAGGCGGCGGGTGGCTAAGACGAGGTGATGCAACATGGCGGACGATGCTCGCAGTGGCCGGTGGCCGTGTCAACGCTGGCAAACACCGAGGCGCCAGGCGCTGGGGGATGAATCGATCAGCCTATCACGCGTCGATGAACAGGGCCGGGTCGACCGACGCGCGGTTCAGGCTGACGGTCCAGTGCAGGTGCGGGCCGGTGACGCGCCCGGTGGCGCCGACGGTACCCAGGCGCTGGCCGACGGCAAGCCGGTCGCCGACCTTGCAGTCGATGCGGCTCAGGTGGCACATCATCGACAGCAGGCCGCCGCCGTGGTCGAGCCACACCGTGTGGCCGTTGAAGAAGTAGTCGCCCGTGTCGATCACCGTGGCGGCCAGCGGCGCGACGACCGGTGTGCCGGTGGGCGCGGCGATGTCCATGCCGCTGTGCGGATTGCGCGGCTGGCCGTTGAAGAAGCGCCGCAAGCCAAACGAGCTGGAGCGCCGCCCGGGCGTGGGTGGGCGCATGTGCGGCTCGCCGGCGGGCGGCGCGCTGAAGGTGGCAATCACGCCTTGCTGGTGCGCGCGTTCGCGCTCGTGCCGCGCCAGGTCTTCGGGCGACAGATCGACGGTGCGCGGCGCGACTTTCAGGTGCTGCTCGGTGTAGCGTTTTGGGGTGATGGTGTAGGCCAGCTCGCGCTCGCCGGACTCGCCTTGCACGCGGATGCGCGCCGTGCCGGGTTCGGCCGACAGCGCAATGCCGACCAGCGCCGTCCAGCCGCTTGGGCTGCCCAGCACCAGCAGCGGCACCGCGTCGGCCCACGCCTGCGGGCGCGCGGCGGCGGGCCCCAGGTCAATGCGTGCCACGCCGCCAGGCACGGCCGAATCGCGCGGCCAGCCGCGGGGCGCCGCCCCTTGCTGCGCGAACGAACGGCACGGCCAGAAACCGATGGCCAACATGCCCAGCAGCCAGGCTCGGCGACGTTCTGACAGATGCGGCTTGAAGGAAAAATAAGACATAAAAACGGCCTTGGCGCTTGCTGGTAGTGGGCGAGAAGCTACGAATAGTATAGCGATGGTGCCCTGCGGTCGGTGACTGCGTGCTCGTTGACATGAGTCAATAAGTTCTCGCCACGATGGCCGGATACTGCGTGCATTGGCAAGATTGAGGATATTTTTCATGGCTATTCTTCAATGGGTGCCGGAACTGGACACCGGCATTGCAGAGATCGACACCCAGCACAAGCGCATCGTCGACTACATCAACAAGCTGCACGAGCTGCGCCAGACGCACCACCGCGAGCGGCTGGCCGAGGTGATCGCGGAGATGGTGGACTACACCATTTCGCACTTTGCCTTTGAAGAGGCGCTGATGGAAAGCGCCGGCTACATGTTCAGCGGCCCGCACAAGAAGGTGCACGACTTGTTCACCCGCAAGGTGGCCGAAATGCAAAGCCGCTTCGACGGTGGCGAGGACGTGACGGCCGAACTGCACGGCATGTTGTCGCGCTGGCTGTTCAACCACATTCGCAATGAAGACCACGCCTACATCGATTCGGTGCAGGCGTACCAGCGCATGGCGGTGAGCGAGCGCGATGCGTCCAAGGCGCAGATCAAGGCCGAAATCCTGAAAGAGCTGGCCGAGGAGCGCGGCCGCAGCAAGGGCTGGCTGGCGCGCCTGCTGGGCGTCTGACGCGGCGGCGGCTGGCGGGCGCCGCGCCGCTCAACTGGCGGCTTCCAGCCCGCTGCGAAAGTGCTGGCGCATGCAGCTGGCTGCGCGGTCGCCATCGCGCGCCGCGAGTGCCGCCATCAGCGCGGCATGCTCGGCCAGCGAGGCCTGCAGCCGCCCGGCCTTTTGCAGCGAATGCTGGCGGTGCAGCTTCATCACCTTGCGCAAATCCTGCACCATCTGCAGCCGCCATTTGTTGTCGGCCAGTGCCAGCACGCGCAGGTGAAAGGCTTCGTTCAAGGCAAAAAAGCGCGCTGAGTCGCCAGCGGCGGCTTCCAGGTCGGCATGCAGCGCGGCCAGCGCCTGCAAATCCGCATCGCTGGCGTGCTGGGCCACCATGGCCGCGGCGTCGGTCTCCAGCAGTTCCAGCAGGTGGTACACGTCGGCCAGATCCTTGGCGGACGTTTCGGTGACGTACGCGCCGCGCCGCACCTTCATGGTCACCAGGCCTTCGGCGGCCAGCACCTTCAGCGCTTCGCGCAGCGGCGTGCGGCTGATGCCCAGTTCTTCGGCAATCTTGAGCTCGTCGATCCAGTCACCCGGCGCCAGTTCGCGCGCGTAGATGCGCTGGCGCAGGCGCTCGGCCACCTCTTCGTAAAGGGCGCGCGGGGCAAGGCGAGCGGCAGCGTTCATGGGCGAAAAATTTTCGGCGATTGTAAGTCGCTAAACGAATTTTGAATTAATAATTATGGAACAATAGCGACACACCCACGGTGTCTGCGGCGCGAGAGGTTGAGGATCATCAACATCCCCATGCGGCGCGCCACAATGGGCCTGCGGCGCGCGCTACGGGCTGAGCACTGCTGCCTTATCCATCCACACGATCCATGCCATGAGCACCGATTCATCCTCGTTCAAATCCGCAACCTTGGCCGATTGGCAGAAAGCCGCGCAAAAGTCGGCGCCCGGCGGCGATGTGAACGCGCTCAACTGGGTGACGCCCGACGGCATCACGGTCAAGCCGCTGTACACGGCAGAGGACGTGGCCGGCCTGCCGTACGCCAACACGTTGCCCGGTTTCGAGCCCTTCCTGCGCGGCCCGCAGGCCACCATGTACGCGGTGCGGCCATGGACGATTCGTCAGTACGCGGGCTTTTCGACCGCCGAGGAGTCCAACGCCTTTTATCGCAAGGCGTTGGCGGCGGGCGGGCAGGGCGTGTCGGTGGCGTTTGACTTGGCGACGCACCGGGGCTATGACTCGGACCATCCCCGCGTCACAGGCGACGTGGGCAAGGCGGGTGTGGCCATCGACAGCGTAGAGGACATGAAGATCCTGTTCGACGGCATTCCGCTGGACAAGGTGAGCGTGTCGATGACCATGAACGGCGCCGTGCTGCCCATCCTGGCCGGCTACATCGTGGCGGCGGAAGAGCAGGGGGTCAGCCAGGACCAGTTGGCGGGCACGATCCAGAACGACATCCTCAAGGAGTTCATGGTTCGCAACACCTACATCTACCCGCCCGGGCCGTCGATGAAGATCATTGGCGACATCATCGAGTACACGGCCCTGCACATGCCGAAGTTCAATTCGATCAGCATCAGCGGCTACCACATGCAGGAAGCCGGGGCGAACCAGGCGCTGGAGATGGCCTTCACGCTTGCCGATGGCAAGGAGTACGTGAAGACCGCCATCGCCAAGGGCATGGATGTGGATGCGTTTGCCGGGCGACTCAGTTTCTTCTGGGCCGTGGGCATGAACTTCTATCTGGAGATCGCCAAGATGCGCGCCGCGCGCCTCTTGTGGTGCCGGATCATGAAGGAGTTCAACCCCAAGAACCCGAAGTCGCTGATGCTGCGCACGCATTCGCAGACATCGGGTTGGTCGCTGACCGAGCAGGATCCGTACAACAACGTGGTTCGCACCACCATCGAGGCGATGGCCGCGGTGTTTGGCGGCACGCAAAGTCTGCACACCAACGCGCTCGACGAAGCGATTGCGCTGCCGACGGAGTTCAGCGCCCGCATCGCACGCAACACGCAGCTCATCATCCAGGAAGAAACGCACATCACCAACGTCGTCGATCCCTGGGCCGGCAGCTACATGATGGAAAAGCTGACGCAGGACATGGCCGATGCCGCCTGGGCCATCATCGAAGAGGTTGATGCCATGGGCGGCATGACCAAGGCGGTGGACAGCGGCTGGGCCAAGCTGAAAATCGAAGCCGCGGCGGCTGAAAAGCAGGCCCGCATCGATTCGGGCCGCGACGTGATCGTCGGCGTCAACAAATACAAGCTGGGCAAGGAAGACGCCATCGACATCCTGGATGTCGACAACGTCAAGGTGCGTGAATCGCAGATTGCGCGGCTGAACAATATCAAGCAAAAACGCGATCCAGCGCAGGTCAGTCAAACGCTGGCAGCTATTACAAAAATAGCAGAAGGCGAACCCGGCAACCTGCTGGCCGCCGCCGTGGACGCCATCCGCGCCCGCGCCACCGTGGGCGAAGTGAGCGATGCGATGGAGCGGGTCTTCGGGCGCCACCGCGCCGACACGCAAAAGGTGACCGGTGTGTACGCAGCCGCCTACGACTCGGCCGAAGGCTGGGACAAGCTCAAGCAAGAGATCGCCGAATTCGCCGAAGAAGAAGGCCGCCGCCCGCGCGTGATGATCGCCAAGCTGGGCCAGGACGGCCACGACCGCGGCGCCAAGGTGGTGGCCACGGCGTTTGCCGACCTGGGGTTTGACGTGGACATCGGCAGCCTGTTTCAGACGCCAGAGGAATGCGCGCGCCAGGCGGTGGAGAACGACGTGCACGCGGTGGGTGTGTCAACGCTCGCCGCAGGGCACAAGACGCTGGTGCCGGCCATCCTCGCTGAACTCAAGAAACAGGGCGCCGGCGACATCATCGTCTTCGTCGGCGGCGTGATTCCCCGGCAGGACTACGACATGTTGTACGAGGCGGGCGTCAAGGGCATTTATGGCCCAGGCACGCCGATTCCGGCCAGTGCGAAGGATGTGCTGGAGCAGATCAGGAAGGCGCGGGGCTGAGTTTGTGATACAGTAATACCGTATCTCACCGGAGCTTGACATGGCCGTGTCCGTGCGAATGAGTCCTTTGCTCGAAAAAGAACTGGAATTGGCTGCCCAGCGCCAGGGCGTGACCAAATCGCAATTCATCATCGATGCGGTCGAGCGGGCGCTGGGGCGCAAGAACCCATATGAACTGATGCTGCAGGCCAAAGCCGAAATGGCCCAGGACCCGCGCAGCGCGGCGCTGTCCAAAACCTTTGTCGCCGAGCACCAGAAAGCCTACGACACTGAGCGATCGCGCGCCGATTTGATTGCCAAGCTCAGAGCCAAGCATGGCCTCAGCGCTGATTGACGCCAGTGCCATGGTCGCAGCCTTCGGCTCGCAAGAGCCTGAAGGCCCGCGCTATCAGGACTTGCTGGCCCTGGCCGCGCTGGAGAACTGGATGCTGTGGACCACTTGGCCGTGTGTGGTCGAGGCCACGTACCTCGTGCCGCCGCCCAATCGCTTTGCGCTGCTCAACTGGCTGGGTCGCGGCGCGGTGTCGGTGTTTCCGTTCGACCAGATGGCGTTGCTGGATTTTGTGCCCGTGATGCAGCGCTACACCGAGCGACCACGCACTGAAATGGATTTGGCCGATGCGTCGCTGTACCAATTGGCGGCCGATACGGGCGTCACGCGCATCATGACGATGGACCGGCGCGATTTTTCGCGCTATCGCCTGCCGGACGGCCAGGCGTTCGAGATTCTGTGAGCGGCCCACCATGATTCCAGCCGTGCACGACATCACCGCCACCCGAGGCCCTGCCCAGCGCCGCGCCATCGCCAAAACCATCACCCTGCTGGAGTCCACCCGCGCCGATCACCGCGCTCAGGCCGATGAATTGCTGACCGCGCTGCTGCCCCACACCGGCCAATCTCTGCGCATCGGCATCAGCGGCGTGCCGGGTGTGGGCAAAAGCACCTTCATCGAGACGCTCGGCGTCTACCTGATCGAAAAAGGGCACCGTGTGGCGGTGCTGGCGATCGACCCTTCCAGCACCGTGTCGGGCGGCTCCATCCTGGGCGACAAGACGCGCATGGATCGGCTGTCCACGCTGGAAGCCGCCTACATCCGCCCCAGCCCCAGCAGCGGCACGCTGGGCGGCGTGGCCGAGAAGACGCGCGAGAGTCTGCTGGTGTGCGAAGCCGCCGGCTACGACGTGGTGCTGGTCGAAACGGTGGGCGTGGGCCAGTCCGAAACCGCGGTCAGCGGCATGACCGACATGTTCGTGCTGCTGCAACTGCCCAACGCCGGCGACGACCTGCAGGCCATCAAGAAGGGCGTGATGGAGCTGGCCGATCTGGTGGTCATCAACAAGGCAGACATCGACCCCGCCGCCGCCACGCGCGCCCAGGCGCAGATCAAGTCGTCGCTGCGCCTGCTGGGCCTGCACGGCCACCCCGACCACGCGGCGCACGACGATCAGCTCTGGCAGCCGCAGGTGATCCAGATCAGCGGCTTGCGCGGCGATGGCATCGACACATTCTGGGCGGCGGTGACGCGTTTTCAGACCTTGCAAACGGCCAACGGGCGGCTGGCCGCTCGACGGCAGCAGCAGGCCCAGGCGTGGATGTGGGAGCGCATCGATGCGGGTCTGAAACATGCTTTTCGCCACCACCCCGGCGTGCGCGCGGTGCTGCAAACGACCGAGAGCGAAGTGCGCCAGGGCGCGCTGCCGCCTTCCATCGCCGCTCGGCGCTTGCTGCAACTCGCGGGGCTGGCTCAGGCCGCCGCCTGCTGATGCCGCCATGAGCTTGACCGCACAGGATCTGGACCGATTCGCCCGCTCGCCCGGCTGGCGCGCGACGCGGCTGGAGGTGTTCGACAGCGCTGCGGGCAAGGTCATCGTCAAGGGCCAGCGCGCGCCACGCCATCCGGCCCGCTACCACGTGTTGAACCTGTTGGCGCGGGGCGTCGGTTTGCCCTTGCTGAAAGCCGCGCCCATGCACGGCGGCACGCGGGCACAAGCGGTTGAAATCGATCGCCTGGCGCAACTGCGCGCCGCCGGCACGCGCGTGCCCGAGGTGTTGCACGTGGCGCCCGACCATTTCGTCATGCAGTGGCTGGGCGACCAGAACCTGGCCAGCTTGCTGCAGGCACGCCATCCGCACGCGCTCGCGCTGTGGCGCGAGGGCGCGAACGCGCTGGTGAAACTCCATGCGGCGGGCCAATACCTGAGCCAGGGCTTTGCACGCAACCTGATCGTGGATGAGCGCACACAGCCGCCGCGCCTGGCCGGCATGATCGACTTCGAGGACGATCCGCTCGAAGTGATGACGCTGCCCGAAGCGCAGGTGCGCGACTGGCTGAGCTATTTGCACAGCAGCCTGTGGATCCTGGGCCTGCCGCCCCATCAGCTTGATGTCACGCTGGACGAGTTCATGGTCCGCGAATCCCCTGAGGTGCGCGCCTTGTTTCTGGACGCCTGCAACCGGCTGGCCTGGCTGCGCCTGTTGCCCGCGAGCCGGCGCCTGGGCCGCGACGTGATTTCGCTGCAGGCCTTTGCCGACGCCGCCCACCGCTATCGGCAGCGCCACCGCGCTGCCGCCCTCGCCCCATCTGAACAACCTGAAAGTGATTGAAATCCGATGAAAGCCATTCTTGAACAACTGGAAAACAAGCGCGCGGCCGCCCGCCTGGGCGGCGGCCAGAAGCGCATTGAAGCGCAGCACAACAAGGGCAAGCTGACGGCGCGCGAGCGCATCGAGGTGCTGCTCGACGCCGGCAGCTTCGAAGAGTGGGACATGTTCGTCGAGCACCGCTGTGCCGACTTCGGCATGGACGCCACGCACATTCCGGGCGATGGCGTGGTCACCGGCTACGGCACCATCAACGGCCGCCTGGTGTTCGTCTTCAGCCAGGATTTCACCGTGTTTGGTGGCGCCTTGAGCGAAGCGCACGCCGAGAAGATCTGCAAGGTGATGGACCAGGCCATGAAGGTCGGCGCGCCGGTGATCGGCCTCAACGACTCGGGCGGCGCGCGCATTCAAGAGGGCGTGGCCTCGCTCGGCGGCTATGCCGAGGTGTTCCAGCGCAACGTGATGGCGTCAGGCGTCATCCCGCAGATCAGCATGATCATGGGCCCGTGCGCCGGTGGCGCCGTGTATTCACCGGCCATGACCGACTTCATCTTCATGGTCAAGGACACCAGCTACATGTTCGTCACCGGCCCCGAGGTGGTGAAGACGGTGACGCACGAAACCGTGACGGCCGAGGAACTGGGCGGCGCGCTGAC
>JAGOVZ010000292.1 GCA_018060485.1 Ottowia sp.
GCCGTCTGCATCCCCGAGTGCCCGGTCAACGCCATCTACGCCGAAGAAGACCTGCCCAAGGATCAGCTTCACATGACCCAGATCAACGCCGAATTGGCGCGCTCGCCCAACTACAAGACGCTGACCAAGCGCAAGGATCCGTTGCCCGACCACGAGGCATGGGCCCAGCGCACCAACAAGCTGCCGGAACTGAAGCGCTGAAGCGCCGCCATTGAAATAAAAAGGCGGTTCTGCGCAGGCCCCACTTGCGCAAGCCGCTTTTGTTTTTGTAGCAACCGATGCCCACCACCGCCCCGCCCGTCGAAGCCGATGCCGTCATCATCGGCGCCGGGCCGGTGGGCTTGTTCCAGGTGTTCGAGCTGGGTTTGCTGGAGATTCGGGCGCACATCATCGACGCGCTGCCGCAGGTCGGCGGCCAGCCGTCCGAGCTGTACCCGGGCAAGCCGATCTACGACATTCCGGCCATTCCGGTGTGCAGCGGGCAGGAGCTGGTCAATGCGCTGATGAAGCAGATCGCACCTTTTGAGCCCACTTTTCATCTGAATCACGAGGTGAGCCGCTTCGAGCGGCAGGCCGATGGCCGCTTTCTGCTCGAGACCGCGCAAGGCCTGCGCCTGCTGGCCAAGACCGTGTTCATTGCTGCCGGCATGGGCGCCTTTCAGCCGCGCCGGCTCAGCGTGCCGGGCATCGAGGCGTTTGAGGGCACGCAGCTTTTCTACCGCGTGGCGCGGCCGGCCGACTTTGCCGGCCAGCGCGTGGTGATCGCGGGCGGCGGCGATTCGGCGCTGGATTGGGCGATCCACTTTGCCACCGAGCGCGAGCACGCTCCCGAAAGCGTGGTGCTGCTGCACCGGCGCGACGGCTTTCAGGCCGCGCCCGCCACCGTGGGGCGCATGCGCGCGCTGTGCGCCGAGCAGCGCATGCAGTTGGTGGTCGGCCAGGTGACGGATTTCGACGCCGACAACGGCCGCATGACGGCGGTCAAGGTGACGGGGCCAGACGGCGTGACGCGCAACCTGGCGCTGGACGCGCTGCTGGTCTTTCACGGCATGAGCCCCAAGCTGGGGCCGATTGCCGACTGGCAACTCGCCATCGAGCGCAAGCAGCTGGTGGTGAACACCGAGACCTACGGCACCAGCGAGCCCGGCATCTTTGCCGTCGGCGACATCAACACCTACCCGGGCAAGAAGAAGCTGATCCTGTGCGGCTTTCATGAAGCCACGCTGGCCGCTTACGGCGCGCTGCCCTTCGTGTTTCCGGGCAAGGACGTGTTTTTTCAGTACACCACCACCAGCACCAAGCTGCACAAGGTGCTGGGCGTGGCGCCGGCAGAAAATCAAGCCGAATAGGGCTGCAGCGCTTTATCAGCGTGCGCCAGGCGCTTCTGAAACCATAGCACCCTCGGTGCGCGTGCAGTCGCCGCCTTTCAGCAGGCAACGGCCGTCTTCCGTCAGCCACGGGTGCGCGTGGCCTTGACAACCCGTCTGGCACAGCACGTCGGCGGCGCTCATGGGCGACGCGGTCACTTCAGGCGACGCCGCGCGCACCGCATCGGGCACCGGCCCGCCCAGGCCCCACCACCAGCGCGTCGATGCGATCACCAGGCGCGCCCGCTCACGCACCAGCGTGCCCTGCAGCTGCTGGCACGCGCGTTCGGCCGCGTCGGCGCGCGCGCAGGCCGCGGCGCGTTCGCGCGCCAGCGCGCCCATCTGCTCGCTCACCCGCGCCTGCAACGCAGCCAGGCGGCGCAGCAGGCAGGCGTGTTCGTGGATCAGGTTCATGGCCGAACCCGCCTCATTGCACGGTGGCGGTGCCGGCGTGCCACGCGGCGCGCTCGCGCACGGGCACGGCCACCGGCGCCCACTGGCCGACCATGCGCGCCAGCACGGTGCGCAGCGTGCCCGAGAGCTGCGGGTGCATCGCCAGCTGCGTCAGGTTGTCGCGCACCTTGGCCGCCATCAGCTCGCGGTGCGTGCATTGCGCGTTGGCCTGCGCCAGCGCCGTCATCAGCGCCAGGGTGCCGGCCAGCAAGGCTTCGATCTGGGGCAGCAGGTATTCTTCGATGGTGTCGTTGCAAGGCATGAAGACGGCTCCTTTGTCTCGACAGGTCTGCGCGCCGACAGTGGCGCGGCTCAGGTCAGTATATGCGAATAATTCTCATTTGATCAAAGACGCTCTGACCATAATCTTCCCGGTCATCACCCACAAGGGAAACATCCCATGCAGATCAAGGACAAGGTATTCATCGTCACCGGCGGCGCTTCGGGCCTGGGCGAAGGCACGGCGCGCATGCTGGCGGCAGAAGGCGGCAAAGTCGTGATTGCCGACATGCAGGTCGACAAAGGCGAGGCGGTGGCCAAGGACATCGGCGCCGCCTTCGTCAAGTGCGACGTGAGCAACGAAGCCGATGGCCAGGCCGTGGTGGCCCAGGCCCAATCGCTGGGCAAGCTGGTCGGCCTGGTCAACTGCGCCGGCATCGCGCCGGCCGAAAAAACCGTGGGCAAAGGCGGCGCGCACAAGCTGGACGTGTTCACCAAGACCATCATGGTCAACCTGGTGGGCAGCTTCAACATGATTCGCCTGGCGGCCAACGCCATGGCCGCCAACGAGCCCGAAAGCACGGGCGAGCGCGGCGTGCTGATCAGCACCGCCAGCGTGGCCGCCTACGACGGCCAGATCGGCCAGGCCGCCTATGCCGCCAGCAAGGGCGG
>JAGOVZ010000293.1 GCA_018060485.1 Ottowia sp.
GATGCCGTGGCCCACGCGCTGGCCGAAAAAGGCCTGGGCGAGAAAAAAACCACCTGGCGCCTGCGCGACTGGGGCATCAGCCGCCAGCGCTACTGGGGCACGCCGATTCCCATGATCCACTGCGCCACCTGCGGCACGGTGCCGGTTCCGGAAAAAGACCTGCCCGTGGTGCTGCCGCTCGACCTGGTGCCCGACGGCAGCGGCAACCCGCTGAACAAGAGCGAAGCGTTCCTGAACGTGCCTTGCCCCTGCTGCGGCCAGCCCGCGCGGCGCGAGACCGACACCATGGACACGTTCGTGGATTCGTCGTGGTACTTCATGCGCTACTGCGACCCGACCGATGCCGAGGCCATGGTGGCCGGCGGCACGCGCTACTGGATGCCGATGGACCAGTACATCGGCGGCGTCGAGCACGCCATCCTGCACCTGCTGTACGCGCGCTTCTGGACCAAGGTGATGCGCGATCTGGGGCTGGTGAACTTCGACGAGCCCTTCACCCGCCTGCTGACGCAGGGCATGGTGCTCAACCACATCTTCTTCGAGCGGGGCGCCAAGGGCGAGATGAACTACCACCCGCCCGAAACCGTGACGCCGGTGCTTGACGCCGACGGGCACCTGGTCGGCGGCAAGCTGGCCGACGGCACGCTGCTGGAGTACGGCGGCGTCGGCAAGATGGGCAAGACCGAGCGCAACGGCGTCGACCCGCAGGACTTGATCGACAAGTACGGCGCCGACACCGCACGCCTGTACACCATGTTCACCGCACCGCCCGAGTTGACGCTGGAGTGGAACGACGCCGCGGTCGAAGGCAGCTACCGCTTCCTGCGCCGCGTGTGGAACTTCGGCGTCAAGCTGAATGCTATGGAAAACGCAGCTGCCAGCGCTTTGCTGGCAAGCGCTGCGGCCCAGAATGGCATTGAATTCAGCAAGAAAGCCAAGGCCTTGCGGCACGAAATCCACACCGTGCTCGGCCAGGTCGACTACGACTACCAGCGCCTGCAATACAACACCGTGGTCTCGGGCGCGATGAAGCTGCTGAATGCGCTCGAAGCCTTTCAACCCGACGGCTCGCCCGGCGACAAGGCGGCGCTGGCCGAGGGTTTCTCGAAGCTGCTGCGCGTGCTGTCGCCGGTCACGCCGCACATCGCGCACGCGCTGTGGCAGGCGCTGGGCTTTGCGGCGGTGCAGGGCGATCTGCTGGACGCGCCGTGGCCCAGCGTCGATCCCGAGGCGCTGAAAAAAGACGAGGTCGAGCTGATGCTGCAGGTCAACGGCAAGCTGCGCGGCGCCATCGTGGTGCCGGCGGCCGCCAGCAAGGAAGACATCGAGCAGATGGCCCTGGCCAGCGAGGCCTTCCTCAAGCACAGCGGCGGCGGCGCGATCAAGCGGGTCATCGTGGTGCCGGGGCGGCTGGTCAACGTGGTGGTGGCATGACGCGGCGCCACCTGCTGCAAGCTGGCGTCGCCGTGGTGGCCGCACCGCTGCTGACGGCCTGCGGCTTTCAGCTGCGCCAGGCGCCGCAATTTGCCTTCAAGAACATCGTGCTGGCCATGCCGGCCACCGGCCTCGGCGTCGAGCTGCGGCGTCAGCTCGAGGGCACGGGCACGCTGCAGGTGCTGGCACCCGGCGCCGCCGGTGCCGACAAGGCCGACGTGGTGATGGAAAGCCCGGGCGAGCAGCGCGAACGCACCGTGGTCAGCTTCACGGCGACCGGCGAGGTGCGCGAGTTTCAGCTGCGCATCCGCTTTCGTTTTCGGCTGCGCACGCCCGAGGGGCGCGAGTTGCTGCCGATGTCCGAGATCGTGCGCCAGATCGACCAGAGCTACAGCGAATCGGCCGCGCTGTCAAAGGAGCAGGAGGCGCTCATGCTGTACCAGAACCTGCAGAGCGACATCGTGCAGCAGGTGATGCGGCGGCTGGCGACAGTAAAGACATGACCCCCCTGAGTCGCCTGCGGCGCCTTCCCCAGGATTCGGAACATCCCCCTGAGCGGCTTGCGCCGCTTCCCCCTTCTCTCTGCGGGAAGGGGGACAACGCCAGTGGCCGGCGCAGGTCCGGCCACGGCGTTCTCGCATGGCCTGCTCCGCGGCCTTGGGTTCGGGCTTGCTGCGCAGCCCGTGTGCTCCCTCTCCCGCGTGCGGGAGAGGGTTGGGGTGAGGGCACGCGTCCATCGCCCGCGCACCTTCTGGCAAAGAGCGCCTGATGCAACTCGCCGCCGCGCAACTCGCGAACCATCTGCAGAAGGGCGTGCGCCCGCTGTACACGCTGCACGGTGACGAGCCGCTGCTGCAGCAGGAGGCGGCCGACGCCATCCGCGCCGCGGCGCGTGCGCAAGGCTACACCGAGCGCACGGTGCACACCGTCGCCGGCGCGCACTTCGACTGGAGCGCGGTGCTGGCAGCCGGCAGCAGTCTGAGCCTGTTCGCCGACAAGCAGATCGTCGAGGTGCGCATCCCGTCCGGCAAGCCGGGCAAGGACGGCAGCGCCGCGCTGCAGCAACTGGCCGAAGGCGCCGCCGGCAACGACAGCACGCTGACGCTGGTGCTGCTGCCGCGGCTGGACAAGCAGACGAAATCCGGCGCCTGGTTCACCGCGCTCGACGGCGCCGGCGCCACGGTGCAGATCGACAGCATCGAACGCGCCGCGCTGCCGCAATGGATCGCCCAGCGCCTGGCCGCGCAGGGGCAGCGGGTGATGCCGGGCGAGGA
>JAGOVZ010000093.1 GCA_018060485.1 Ottowia sp.
GCCCAGCGGCTTCAGGTACGCACCCAGTCCCAGCGGCACGATGAATTGCGCAGGTGTTCGCGCCAGGGCGCGCAGCGTGTGCTCCTCCAAATGATCGTAGTGGTTGTGCGACAGCAGCACCACGTCGGGCTGCGGCCAATCGGCCAGCAGCGCGGCGGGCGGCTGAAAGCGCCGCATGTTCACAGTGAGCGGAGACACCGAAGGCCCGAGCACCGGGTCCACCGCCACGGTCTGCATACCCAGCCGCATCAGCAGCGTCGAGTGGCCAAACCAGATGAAGCGCGGCGTGTTGTCGTTCTTCAAGAACAATGGCCAATCGGGCGATACCGTGGGCAGCAACGCTACCGGGCCATACTGGCCATCGCGCTGAAGCATTTTCAGCAGCCCCGTCGCGCCATCGAAAAGCGTCACGCCGCGCAGCTGCTGCGGGTTGACGAATATCTGCCGAGCCGCATCGAAATGGGGGCTGTGGGGGTAGGCCGGATGGCCGCGCGGCACCAGCGCCACGCAGGCAGCCACCGCCAGCGACGCCAGCAGGAGGAGCAACCAAGCCATGGTCTTGCGTCGTTTCGTCGTTTGTCGCAGTCGGCGGCCGATCCGCTGGTGATGGCGGTCGCGCCTACGCAATCACATCCAGCTTGGCCACCGCCAGCGCCAGCCACTTGACGCCGTGGCGCGCAAAGCTGACCTGGGCGCGCGCATCGTCGCCCTCGCCTTGCACGCTGAGCACCTTGCCCTCGCCGAACTTGTTGTGAAACACCTGCTGGCCGGCGGCGATGCCGTGCGCGGGTTCGACCTTGCGCGCCGGCAAGGGCACGGCAGCGTCGAAATTGGGGTAAATACCGCTGTTTCCCCAAGCGGGGCGCGCGCCGCCAGCTCCTGAAACAGAAGCAGGGATGTTGGCAAAGGCGCTGCGTTTGGGCGTGATCCACTTCAGCGCTTCTTCGGGCAACTCTTCCAGAAAGCGGCTCTTGATGTGGTAGCGCGTTTGCCCGTGCAGCATGCGCGTTTGCGCGTGGCTCAGGTACAGGCGCTTGCGCGCGCGCGTGATGGCCACATACATCAGGCGGCGCTCTTCCTCCAGCCCGTCGTTGTCGCTCATCGAGTTCTCGTGCGGGAACAGCCCTTCTTCCAGCCCGGTGATGAATACGGCGTCGAACTCCAGCCCCTTGCTGGCGTGCACGGTCATCAGTTGCACCGCATCCTGCCCGGCCTGGGCCTGGTTGTCGCCGGCTTCGAGCGCGGCGTGGGTCAGGAAGGCGGCCAGCGGGCTCAAGGTTTCGCCCGTGGCCGCATCGACCAGCGGCGGCGCGGCCGGCATGGGCTCGTTCAACAGCGGTGCATCCGGGTCGAGGCCCTGGCTGGCCGGGCTCTGCGTCAGCGCCGCGTCGCCCTGCTCATCCACCGGCAGCGCGACCGCGTCGCGGCCAAAGCCTTCTTGCGTCACAAAGCTCTCAGCGGCGCTGGCCAGCTCTTCCAGGTTCTCGATGCGGTCGGCGCCTTCGCGGTCGGCGCGGTAGTGCTCGATCAGGCCGCTGGTCTCCAGCATCTGCTCAATGATCTCGCGCAGCGTGCAGCCAGCGGTCTGCTCGCGCAGCACGTCGATCTTGGCGACAAAGGCGCTCAGGTTGGCGCCCGCGCGGCCGGGCAAGCTGCTCACCGCATCGACCAATGAGGTGCCCGCCGCGCGCGCCGCGTCCTGCAACTGCTCCAGCGTGCGCGCGCCGATGCCACGCGGCGGAAAGTTGACCACGCGCAGAAAGCTGGTGTCGTCGCGCGGGTTCTCCAGCAGGCGCAAATAGGCCAGCGCGTGTTTGATTTCGGCCCGCTCAAAGAAGCGCAGGCCGCCGTACACGCGGTACGGCACGCCAGCGTTGAACAGCTGCGTCTCGATCACGCGGCTTTGCGCATTGCTGCGGTACAGCACGGCGACTTCCTTGCGCTCGTAGCCCTGGCTCTTGACCAGCTGGCGCAGCTCGTCGACCACCCATTCGGCCTCGGCAAAGTCGCTGGGCGCCTCCAGCACACGCACCGGCTCGCCGGCGCCGGCATCGGTGCGCAGGTTCTTGCCCAGGCGCCGCTTGTTGTGGCTGATCAGCTCGTTGGCCGAATCGAGGATGTTGCTGTGGCTGCGGTAGTTCTGCTCCAGCTTGATCTGGTGCTGCACGCCAAATTCGCGCACGAAGTCGGCCATGTTGCCGACGCGCGCGCCGCGAAAGGCGTAGATGCTCTGGTCGTCATCGCCCACGGCCAAAATGGCGCTGTGACTGCCCTCGCCCGGCAGGCCGGCAATCATCTTGATCCACGCGTATTGCAGCTTGTTGGTGTCCTGAAACTCGTCGATCAGGATGTGGCGAAAGCGCCGGCGGTAGTGCTCGCGCACGGCGTCGTGGTCGCGCAGCAGCTCGTAGCTGCGCAGCATCAGTTCGCCGAAGTCGACCACGCCTTCGCGCTGGCACTGCTCCTCGTACAGCTGGTAGATCTCCACCTTCTTGCGGCTTTCGGCATCGTGCACCTCCACGTCGCCGGGGCGCAGGCCGTCTTCCTTGCAGCCGCTGATGAACCACTGCAACTGCTTGGGCGGAAAGCGCTCTTCGTCGACGTTGAACTGCTTGCACAGGCGCTTGATGGCCGAAAGCTGATCCTGCGTATCGAGGATCTGAAACGCCTGCGGCAGATTCGCCAGCTTGTAGTGCGCACGCAGAAAGCGGTTGCACAGCCCGTGAAAGGTGCCGATCCACATGCCGCGCGCATTCAGCGGCAGCATGGCCGTCAGGCGCGTCAGCATCTCCTTGGCCGCTTTGTTGGTGAAGGTGACGGCCAGCACGCCGCCGGGCGACACCTGCCCCGTCTGCAGCAGCCAGGCGATGCGCGTGGTCAGCACGCGCGTCTTGCCCGAGCCGGCGCCGGCCAGGATCAGCGCGTGTTCGGGCGGCAGGGTGACGGCAGCCTTCTGCTCGGGGTTGAGGCCGGCAAGCAGGGGCAACTCGATGGCCGCGCCCGCGTCGGTGGATGAAAACATGGGCCGATTGTAGAAAGTGCGCCTGCCTGCACAGGTTTGGGCGAAGCCGTAGAATCAATCACCGGGCCCAAGATTTCTTGGCCCGGTTTTTTGTGCCCGTCACAAAACGCCGTGGCCAGGCCAAGCGCCCATGATCTGAAATCCTTGATGGAGCTTGGAAACCATGGAAATCTTCGACTACGACCACGTGCTGCTGCTGCCGCGCAAGTGCCGCGTGGAAAGCCGCAGCGAATGCGACGCGAGCATCGAATTCGGCGGCCGGCGCTTCAAGCTGCCGGTGGTGCCTTCGAACATGAAGACGGTGGTGGACGAACAGGTCTGCGCCTGGCTGGCCGCCAACGGCTACTTTTACGTCATGCACCGGTTCGACCTGGACAACGTGGCCTTCGTGCGCGAGATGAAGGCCAAAGGCTTGTTTGCGTCAATCTCGGTCGGCGTCAAGCCGCCAGACTACGCGACGATCGACACGCTGGCGGCCGAGAGCCTGGTGCCCGAATACATCACCATCGACATCGCGCACGGCCACGCCGACACGGTGCGCGACATGATTCGCCACATCAAGGCCAAGTTGCCGGATGCGTTCGTGATCGCCGGCAATGTGGCCACGCCTGAGGCGGTGATTGACCTGGAAAACTGGGGCGCCGACGCCACCAAGGTCGGCGTGGGCCCAGGCAAGGTGTGCATCACCAAGCTCAAGACCGGCTTTGGCACCGGCGGCTGGCAGTTGAGCGCGCTCAAGTGGTGCGCCCGCGTGGCCACCAAGCCCATCGTGGCCGACGGCGGCATCCGCAGCCATGGCGACATCGCCAAGAGCATTCGCTTTGGCGCCACCATGATCATGATCGGCTCATTGTTCGCGGGGCATGAGGAATCGCCCGGCCGCACGGTGGAAGTCGATGGTGAGTTGTTCAAGGAGTACTACGGCTCGGCCAGCGACTTCAACAAAGGCGAATACCGCCACGTCGAGGGCAAGCGCATCCTGGAGCCGATCAAGGGCAAGCTGGAAGGCACGCTAACCGAGATGGAGCAGGACGTGCAAAGCTCGATCAGCTACGCCGGCGGCAAGAAGCTGCTCGACATCCGCAAGGTGAACTACGTGATCCTGGGCGGTGACAACGCGGGCGAGCATTTGCTGATGTGACGCGGCGGGTGCACAGCAAGGCCCCGTCAGTCGCTTCCAAGCAAAATCGACTTCGGGTCGGCGCAAAATATAGCTAAGCAGCTATCAATTAGATAGCTATCAATCGCGCAATCGCTCAACCACGAAGCGGCGCAGCACCTGCATCACCGGCGCCTCGGTGCGGCCGGCCAGGCGCACGTAGGCAAAGCGCGCGCCCCCCGCCAGCGGCGGCGCCATGCGCAGCTCCGCCAGCCGGCCGGCCTCGATGCCGCTGCGTGCGGCGGCGATCACCCCCAGGAACACGGCGTCGGTTTCGGCCACCGCGTCCAGCAGGCTGCCGACGTCCTCGCACACCAGCGCCGCCATGCGTGCCGGGTCGGCACCAGGGCCGTAGTGCGCCACCAGCATGCGCGCCACCTCGTCCGACAGCGGCGTGGTGGCCACCGGGTAGGCCATCAGCTGCGCGAAGCTGACCGAGGCCAATTGCGCCAGCGGGTGGCCGGCGCGGCTGACGAAGCCGCCGCGCAGCTCGGTCAGCGGCTCGATCACCAGGTCGCTGGCGTAGCTGATGCGGCGCGCGTCCACCACCAGCGCGTCCAGCTCGCGCTGGCGCAGCTGTGCCACCTGCAGCTCGGTCGAGCCGCGCGCGATGGCCACGCGAACCTGAGGGTAGTGCGCCGCCACGTGGGTCAGCAGCGGCGTCATCAGCAACGCGCCCGGGCCCGAGCCCAGCCCGACGCGGATGTTGCCGGCCTCGCCCTGGCGCAGCAGCTCGGCGCTGCGCTGGATCTCGGCCGCCTCCAGCGTGATGCGGCGCGCGCGCGCCAGCACCGCCTCGCCGAGCGGCGTCAGAGTGCTGCGCTTGCCGGCGCGGTCGATCAGGCGCGCGCCCAGTTCGTCCTCCAGCGTCTGGAGGCTGCGGCTGAGCGCCGACTGCGTCAGGTGCAGGCACTCGGCGGCGCGCGAGAACGAGCCTTGTTCAGCCAGTGCGGTCAGGTGGGCAAGTTGGCGCAGGTTCATATTTATGACATTAAATCATTCATACGTTGATTTCAATTCATTTGACACATGATCTGACGTGCAACATATTGCCGGTCTGCCGCATTCCATTCCAACGATCCCGGAGACAAGCCATGCCATTCGTCCGCCGCCATCTCATCCAGTTCGCCGCCGCCTCGCTGGCCACCCTCGCCCTGGGCGCCGCCGCGCAAAGCTACCCGACCAAGCCCGTCACGCTGATGGTCCCCTATTCCGCGGGCGGCCTGTCGGACAACATTGCGCGCCGCGTCAACGTGCCGCTGGCGGCGACGCTCGGCCAGCCCGCCATCATCGAAAACCTGGGCGGCGCCAGCGGCTCGATCGCGGCGCAGAAAGTCGTCAACGCGCCGTCCGACGGCTACATGGTGTTTCAGGGCTCGCCCAACGAACTGATCCTGGCGCCGCTGGCGATCCCGTCGATCAAGTACAAGCCGGAAGACTTCCGCCAGGTGCACCGCGTCGCGCTGGCGCCGATGGCCGTGTTCGCGCGTGCCAACCTGCCCGTGAAGAACGCCGACGAGCTGGCCGCTTATGCCGCCAAGGTCGCCAAGGAAGGCAAGCCGCTGACCTACGCCAGCGTCGGCGTCGGCTCTTTCTACCACCTGCTGGGCGGCAAGATGAGCAAGGACCTCGGCATTCCGATGACGCACGTGCCGTACAAGGGCGGAGCCGATGCCTTCCGCGACCTGGTGGGTGACCAGGTGGACATCTTCATCACGCCCTACAGCCTGGCGCAGGTCGAATTCGTCAAGCAAGGCAAAGTCAAGGCCGTGGCGGCGCTGACGCCGCAGCGCCAGCGCCTCCTACCCGACACGCCGACCACCGCCGAGAGCAAGGCGCTGAAGAACTTCCAGTACGAGATCGGCACCGGCTACTTCGTCAAGCGCGACACGCCGGAACCGGTAGTGCAGAAGCTGCATCAGGCGCTGCAGAAGACGCTGACCGACACCCAGTTCAAGGCCGGCCTGTTCGCCATGGGCCAGGAAGTCTCGCCGTCCCAGACGCTGTCCGAAGCCGACAAGGCCTACAAGGACGAGACCGCCGCCTACCAGTCGATCGCCAAGGCCATCGGCCTGAACCCGCAGTGAGCCCGGCCATGAACGCAGCCCTGCCCGTCGCCCACCACGCCACGCTGGACGCGCTGCAGGCCAGCGCGGACGATTTCGTCGCCTTGCGGCGGGACATCCACCAGCACCCGGAACTCGGGTACGAAGAGTTCCGCACCAGTGAGCTGGTGGCCGAACGCCTGGCCAGCTGGGGCTACACCGTCACGCGCGGCCTGGGCGGCACGGGCGTGGTCGGCCAGCTGCGACGCGGCGACGGCGCCAGGCGTCTGGGCCTGCGCGCCGACATGGACGCGCTGCCGATCCACGAGGCCACCGGCCTGCCCTGGGCCAGCACCCATGCGGGACGCATGCACGCCTGCGGCCACGACGGCCACACCGCCATGCTGCTGTCAGCGGCGCGGCACATCGCGCAGCACGGGCGCTTTTCGGGCACGCTGAACCTGATCTTCCAGCCGGCCGAGGAAGGTCTGGGCGGCGCCCGCCAGATGATGGACGACGGTCTGTTCGAGCGCTTTCCGTGCGACGCCATCTTTGGCATGCACAACATGCCCGGTCACCGCCAGGGCCAGCTGCTGCTGCGCGACGGCGCCACCATGGCCTCGTCCGACGGACTCACCATCACGCTGACCGGCAAGGGCAGCCATGGCGCCATGCCGCACCACGGTATCGACCCGGTGGTGGCGGGCGCCTCCATCGTGCTGGGATTGCAGAGCATCGTCGCGCGCAACGTCGACCCGCAGGCGATGGCGGTCATCACGGTGGGCGCGTTCCAGGCCGGCCAGGCTCACAACGTGATCCCCAACGAGGCAGTGCTGAAGCTCAGCGTGCGCTCGCTCGACCGTGACGTGCGCGCCACCCTGCTGCGCCGCATCGAGGAGCTGATCGACGCCCAGGCCAGATCCTTCAACCTGACGTGGACCATGGAATGCGTGACCGGTTACCCGGTGCTGGTCAACACGGCGGCCGAAACCGATTTCGCGCGCCAGGTGGCCGTGGAGCTGGTCGGCGCCGACAACGTGGTGCCGCAGGCCGCGCCGCTGTCGGGCAGCGAAGACTTTGCCTTCATGCTGGAACAAGTGCCCGGCAGCTACCTGCTGATCGGCAACGGCGACAACTCCGGCGAGCCGCACAACGGCGGCCACGGCGCCTGCATGGTGCACAACCCGGGCTATGATTTCAACGATGCCAATCTTCCGATCGGCGCCGCCTACTGGGCACTGCTGACCGAGCGCTTCCTGACCGAAGATTGATCGCTTAGGGCGCCGGCGCCGGTCCGCCCGGCGGCCACGTCAGGCGATGAGCTGACGCAGCAACCGGTGCGCGCGCTGCTTCGGGTCGACCAGCGCGTCGACGACGCTGAAATGGTTCAGCCCCGGCAGAGCCTGGGCCAGGGGCACGCGCTCGCGCCCCCAGGCCTGGCGAATCAGGCGCTGCTGGCGCAGGTACTCGCCGCTTTCGTCGCCGCCGACCAGCGCCCACAGCTCGCCACGTGCCGGCGCCGGCAGCCGCGCCGGGCTGCACGCCGCCACCTGCTTGGGATCCAGCCGCAGCACCTCCTGCAAGCTGGGCGTGTGCATCAGCGGCTCCAGGTCGTACAGACCCGACACGCTGAGCGCGCGCCGGACGACCTGCCGTGGCAGCGAGGGATCCAGCACGTCCCAGGCGCAGGCCAGCATCATCGCCGCCAGCTGGCCGCCAGCCGAATGACCGACCACGCTGATGCGCCGCGGATCGGCGTTGAGCGAGCGCGCGTGGCGCCAGGCCCAGGCCACGGCGTGCGCCATCTGCAGCGTGATGTCACTGATGCGCGCCTGCGGGCACAGGCTGTAGTTGGGCACCACCGTGGCCGCACCCAGCGCATGCGCGGCGCCGGCAACGAAGCTGTGATACGACTTGTCAAGCGAACGCCAGTAGCCGCCGTGAATGAACACCAGCAGCGGCGCTCGGGCGCCCCTACCCACGCGCGGTGCAGCGAAGGCGTCCAGCCGCTCACGCGCGGCATCGCCATAGGGGACCTCCACCTCGCCCCCCAACGACCGCCGCACCAGCGCCGATTCGGCCGCCCAGCGCGCGAAGTAGTCGCCATGGTCAGGGACGCGCATGCGGTTGTTGTACATGCGCTCCAGCCACTGGGTGTCCGGCTGATCGCGGCGGGAAGAATCGTTGGGGCGGGCCATGTGAAGCGATATTGTCGCAAACAGCGCAGCGCTCGGCGCCCGGCGGCCGGCCAGCGCTTTCAATCGGTGAGGGTTGGAACCTGCACGAATAAGGCCGTTGGCGCACTACGGACGGGCGCCACCAGCTATCGTTTTGGAAGCCACCACAAGAAAACGCGCGTCATGCCGCAGCCGGCGCGACTCGACTATGCTGGCGAAGCGTTAAACTACTCATGGCTTTCGGGGGGGTAGCTCAGCTGGGAGAGCGCCGCGTTCGCAATGCGGAGGTCGGGAGTTCGATCCTCCTCCTCTCCACAAAAAGTCCTTATTTCATGCGGCCTGCGGGCCGTTTTTGTTGGGGCAACCACGAGCTGTCTCACTGTGAAGCGGACTCGTCGCGATTCAAAGTCGCGCAAGACGCGGCAGCGCCGCCAACGCATTCGCCGTGGTCGTGGCCGCCCACTCGTCGCTTGAAACGCCCCGCAACCGCGCCACTTCGCCCGCGATGCGCGGCAGCTCGGCTGGCT
>JAGOVZ010000294.1 GCA_018060485.1 Ottowia sp.
ATGCGCCAGATCAGCCTGGCCTTCGTGCCCACCGCCATCCTGTCGCGCCAGGTGGCCGTGATTCGCAGGCAGAGTCTGATCATCAACCTGCCCGGGCAGCCGAAGGCGATTGCCGAGACGCTGGAGGGGTTGAAGGCTGCCGACGGCACGCAAAAAGTGCACGGCATCTTTGCCGCCGTGCCCTACTGCATCGATCTGATCGGCGGCCCGTATCTGGAAACGGATGAGGCGGTGTGCAAGGCGTTTCGGCCGAAGAGCGCGGTGCGGGCAAGTAACGCTTGACGCCCAGGCACTGCACTGTCTGCGTACAACCGTCGCCAATTTCCAAGAAGAGCCAAAAATAAATGTCGATCTATCGCTGCAATGGCTGCGGGTTCGTCTCGGAGGAGTCGACGACGCCCGTGGGTCAGAAGATCTCTTGCAGTCGCTGTGGCACCCCGAGCACCGTCTACGGAACTGTGTTTTTCGTCGAGAAGCTTGTTGAACGCTACGCGGCCGCCATGCGTGAGTTGCAGGCCTTGCGCGCTGCCGATGACGCGCCAGAAAGCAACCCCGGCAATGACACTGCCGGCAACGAGCCGGCCGGCGCCGCGGCCCTGATGGATGCTGCGGACTACAACACGCGCAACTTTGCCACCGCCGAGCAGCACGCCCCGCTTCAGGCCTGGTTTGCCGCCCGTCGCATCGAAGCGCAGTTCGACTACGCGCAGGTAGACACGACCGGCTTCTTCGACGATGCGGCGCGCTTGTTAGGCGACCGAATCGATTTGTTCGGTGAACTGATCGACCGGGTGTGCTATGCCTATCGCAAGAGCCACGGTTGGCTGAATCTTGAGTTGGCGCGCCTTGCACAAAAGGACGCGCAAGCCATCAACCAGCTTTGCCGCCAGCTTTACAGCCATACCTTCTTCGCGCGCTATCACTACCAGAAACCCGAGAAGATTGTGCGTCTGACGCTCCAAACAGCTCCGGCTGTGCGGCGGTTTTTCGAGGGCGGTTGGCTTGAGTGGTACGTGTTCATCGAGGCTCTGGAAGCGATGAAGGCCGCCAGCCGCGCGAACGTGTCCTGCGCGCGCGGCGTCAAGGTGGTGTTTCCGAACGAAGACCTGCACGAGTTGGATGTGATGGTGTTGCCGCCGGGTCAATCGCCCATCTGCATCGAGTGCAAGAGCGGAGAGTTTCGTCGCGACATCGACAAGTACCTGCGACTGCGCAAACGTCTGGGCCTTGAGCGGCAGCGCTTCATCGTCTGCGCAGCAGACCTGAGCGATGAGCAGGCCGCCGCGCTGTCGGCGATGTATGAGCTGACCTTTGTCAATCTGCGCTCATTGAAGTCGCATCTTCAGGCGCTGAACTGAATTGGCCTGTGGAAAGAATCATCGGCGCGTGCTGTTTGACGTTCGAGTCAAAATTCACGAAAATGCGTGCTACACGTTATTTCGTGGATCACCATGACCAATCTGACCATATCGTTGGACGAAAACACCGTTCGCAAGGCACGGCTGCGCGCGATCGAGGAAGGCACCTCGGTCAGCGCCAAGGTGCGCGAGTTTCTGGCGCGCTATGCACGGGGCGAGAACGGTGACGCTGCCGACTCTGCGGCGGGCGCGGTGAAGCTTCCGGTATTCAACGGTGGTCAGGGACTGGCGCCGGGCCTCGATCCCTTGAGCAACAAATCACTGCGCGCCGCCGCCGAAGAAGACGCGTGACGCCCGACGTTAATGTGTTGGTGGCGGCATCGCGCGCCGACCATCCGCACCACGCCACGGCGCGCGACTGGCTTGAATCGGTCTTGGCGGACCGGGGCCGACTGACTTTGTTGCCCACGGTCACCGCCAGCTTTCTAAGGCTGGTCACACACCCGAAGGTGTTTGTCGAGCCGACGCCCCTCGATGCGGCGCTGGATTTCATCGAAGTGGTCAGGCAAGCAGCAGCCGTGGCCGGTCGCACACCCGACGAATGGCCGCAGTTGAAGGACTTGTGCCAGCGCCACCAACTGCGCGCCAACGACCTGCCCGATGCGTGGATCGCCGCGCAAGTGCAGGTGCGCGGGTTGGTGTTGGTCACTTTCGACCGCGATCTTGTGAAGCTGTTGCCGGCCGAGCGGCTGCAATTGCTATCGGCGTGAAGCCGGTGGTCGGCTCACTTCCCCACCACCTCGTTCCACTTCTCCGCCTCGAAGGTCTCTTCCTTCGCGGCCTCTTTCGGCACGCAGTCCGGGTCGAGCTTGCAGGCCAGTTTTTCAACCGCCTGCCACAGCAGCGTGATCTGGTGGTCGTGCGTGGCGGTGCCGTCGATCAGGCCGCGCAGCGCCTGGCTCACGGGGTCGTCGTTCTGCGTCACGCCGTAGGCCGAAAAGCCCAGCTTGGCCGCCGCTTCTTCGCGCTTGGCCACGTCGTCGGCGAGGATGATGCGTGCCGGGTTGCCCACCGCCGTGGCGCCGGGCGGCACGGGTTTGGTGACCACCGCCGATGAACCGATCTTGGCCCCATCGCCCACCGTGAAGCCGCCCAGCACCTGACTGCTGGCGCCGACGACGACGCCCTTGCCCAGCGTCGGATGCCGCTTGGTTCCTTTGCCGAGCGAGGTGCCGCCCAGCGTGACGCCCTGGTAGATGGTGCAGTCGTCGCCGATCTCGGCCGTCTCGCCGATCACCACGCCCATGCCGTGGTCGATGAACACGCGCTCGCCGATCTTTGCGC
>JAGOVZ010000295.1 GCA_018060485.1 Ottowia sp.
GCCAGCCAGTCGATCTCGGCGCGGCCATAGAACGCGGCCATGGCTTCGTAGTTGATGAACAGGCTGCGGCTGTCCAGGTTGGCCGAGCCGCACAGCGCCAGCACGTCATCGACCACCACCGCCTTGGCGTGCAGCATGGCCGGCAACAGGCGCACGTCCACCCCGGCTTCAACCAGCTCGCGCACCGCGCGGCCGCGCGCCCAGTCGGCCAAGCGGTGGTTGGATCGGCGCGGCAACAGCAGCGTGATCTGCAGGCCGCGCTTGGCGGCCAGCACCAGCGCCTCTTGCACCGCCTCGTCGGGCACGTAGTAGGGCGTGGCCAGCAGCAGCCGCTGTTCGGCATGGAAGGCGGCCGAGACCAGCAGCGCGTGCAGCACGTCTTCATGAAAATCCGGGCCGCTCGGCACCCATTGCGCGAGCGAGGTGAACGTGGCGTCGGTCGATGGTGCGGCGGCGTAATCGGCGGCGTCGCTGGGCTGCTCCAGCGCCTGCTGCCGCGCAAAGCGCTCGGCATAGCCCAGCCGCAGCGCCTGCCGCGCGCCGCGCGCGATGCGCCAGTCGCCGTCGAACAGCGCTTGCGCCTGCGCCGCCAGCGCGCCCTCGGCGGCAAAGCTCAAGTCGAGCCACGGCGGCTCGCCGACGCGGCCGATGAAGTATTCATTGGCCAGGTTGCGCCCGCCCGACCACACCACCTCACCATCGGCGATCAGCAGCTTGCGGTGGTTGCGCAGGTTGACGCGCCCGCGCCCCGGCCGCCCCAGCGCCGGCATGAACAGGCGCGTGCGCACGCCCGCGTTCTTCAGCATGGCGTCGTGGCTGTGCGCGCTTTTCAGGCTGCCGATGCTGTCGATCAGCAGGCGAACCCGCACGCCGGCGCGCGCGCGGTCGGCCAGCGCGGCGGCCACGGCGGCGCCCACTTCGTCATCGCCCAGCACGTAGGTGCAAAGGTCCAGCGTGTGGCGCGCCGAGCCGATCACGCGCTGCAACTGCGCCAGCGCCGCCTCGCCATCCGATTCAAACCGCACCACCGCCTGCGGCCGCGCGCCGGCCACGCCCAGCGCCGCCAGCAGCCGCGTGGCCCACAGCGGCGCCAGCGCGGCCCACGGCCCGGCCGGCGCCGGCTGGCGCGGTGTGGCCGGGCGCACCACCTTGCGCGTGCCGAAGACCAGAAACAGCGGCAGCCCCAGGTACGGGAAGGCCGCAATCCCCATCACCCAGGCCAGCGCCGCGTACGGGTGCCGCCGCTGGCGCCGCACGCGCGTGACCACCAGGTAGGTCAGCAGCCCCGCGGCCATGAAAGCCACGTGTTCCAGCGGGGTGAGGGCGGGCAGGCGGATCATGCGGGGGAGCGGTTTGCTATCGGATCAAGAGCTGGTGGCGCTGGTCTGGCAAGCGCTGGGGGCAGATTCGTTCAAGAAGAAGCGTCGAATCACGAAGCGCCGGCCGTTTGCATTGTGTCATTGCGGTGGCTGCTGACCACGCCGCGCACGCGCATGCGGAGTTCTATCAAAAGAATAGCTGCCCGCGCTTGTTTGACAAGCGCTGGAGCCCGAAAAACCTTTGAATTCCCGTGCGCGCCCGGTACGGCACCCATAATCGCCCCATGTCCACCCCCAAAGTCCTGTTCGGCTTTCACGCCGTTGGCGTGCGCCTGAAGACCGCCCCCGCTTCGATCATCGAGGTCTACGTCGACCCGACGCGGCGCGATGCGCGCATGAAGCAGTTCCTGTCGCGCGCCGCCGAAGCCGGTGTGCGCATCATCGAGGCCGATGGCCCGCGCCTGATCAAGCTCACCGGCGGCGCCGGCCACCAGGGCGTGGCCGCGCGCGTGCAGGCGGTGGAGGGCGTGCGCACGCTCGACGAGCTGCTGGACGACTTGCAGGAGCAGGGCACGGTGCCGCTCTTGCTGGTGCTGGACGGCGTGACCGACCCGCACAACCTGGGCGCGTGCCTGCGCGTGGCCGACGGCGCCGGCGCCCACGCCGTGATCGCGCCCAAGGACCACGCCGCAGGCATCAACGCCACCGTGGCCAAGGTGGCCAGCGGCGCGGCCGAAACGGTGCCGTACTTCATGGTCACCAACCTGGCGCGCACGCTGAACGAGTTGAAAGAGCGCAGCATCTGGGTCACCGGCACCAGCGACGACGCCGAGCGCACGCTGTACGACGTGGATTTCAAGGGCCCGACCGCGCTGGTGCTGGGCGCCGAAGGTGCCGGCATGCGCCAGCTGACGCGCAAGACCTGCGACCAGCTGGTGCGCATCCCCATGATGGGCGCGGTGGAAAGCCTGAACGTCAGCGTGGCCAGCGGCGTGTGCCTGTACGAGGCGCGGCGCCAGCGCGGCGTGTGATGCAAGCCCGGGCGCCCATCCCGATCCTGCGCTTTTTCGACGAGGCGGTGGCGCGGGCGTTCTACGTCGACTTCCTGGGCTTTGCGGTGGATTGGGAGCACCGCTTCGAGCCCGGTCTGCCGCTGTATCTGCAGATACGGCTTGGCCACTGCGTGCTGCACCTGTCCGGCCACCACGGCGACGCCACGCCCGGCGCTCACGTGCGCGTGCCGTGCAGCGGGCTGCGCGAGTTTCAGCAGGCGCTGCTCGCCAAGGCGTACCGCCACGCCCGCCCCGGCGTCGAGGCGCAGCCGTGGGGCCTGGACATGACGGTGAGCGATCCGTTTGGCAATCGGCTGACGTTTACG
>JAGOVZ010000012.1 GCA_018060485.1 Ottowia sp.
AGCGCGCCAGCACCGCCGCGCCGCGCCAGCGCCCCAGGCTGAACATGGTGATGTCGCCGAGCGCACCCATGGCGGAGCCCAGCGCCATCACCAATGGCAGATCGAGCAAGCCGCGCCGCGCGGCCAGCCCGGCCAGCACCATCACGGTCTCGCCCTCCAGCAGGCAGCCGGCGGCCACGGCCCAGTAGCCGTTTTGCGAGACGAAATGCGTCAGGTGATCGATACGCAACGAGGGCCAAACGCTGCTTCAGCCGCTCGTACCGTTGGCGCCTTCCGGGCGCGTGCGCCAGGCCCTCCAGCCGGCAAAACCCAGCGCCAGCAGCAGCAGGCCGCCCAGCAGCCAGCCTTGCACGTCCTGCACGTCTTCCAGCATCGCCTGCGCGGCGGCGCCAAACATCCAGCCGGCGCCCGCGGCCAGAAAGCCCCACAGCGAAGCACCGATCAGGTTGAACAGCAGAAAGCGCGGCCACGGCATGTCGGACATGCCCAGCAAAATCGGCCCGGCCCAGCGCATGCCGTACATGAAGCGCATGGCAATCACCACCAGCATGCCCCAGCGCGCCACCAGCCGGTTGAAGCGGCGGCGGTAACGCAGCACCTTGGGCCAGCGCGCCAGCACCTGCTTGCCGCGCCAGCGGCCGAGGCTGAACAGCAGCACGTCGCTGAACGCACCCATGAAGGCCCCCACCGCCATCACCACCGGCAGATCGAGGTGCCCCAGGCGCGCGGCAAAACCGGCCAGGATCAGCAGGGTCTCGCCCTCCACCAGGCCGCCGAGCACCACCGCCCAGTAGCCGTATTGCGTGACGAATTGCCAAAGAGTGTCCATGTGTGCCTGAACCGCGTTTCGGGCCGCATTCTGCCGCGATTCGGCTACGATACGTGCCAGAGGAGACGCCGTCATGACCGACCTGAGCAAGATCACCTGCATCGAAGACCTGCGCCTGCTGGCCAAGCGCCGCGTGCCGCGCATGTTCTACGACTACGCCGATTCGGGCAGCTGGACCGAGAGCACCTACCGCGCCAACCAGGCGGACTTTCAGCCCATCCTGTTCAAGCAGCGCGTGGCGATCAACATGGAAGGCCGCTCAACCGCCACCACCATGATCGGCCAGCCCGTGAGCATGCCGGTGGCCATCGCCCCCACCGGCCTCACGGGCATGCAGCATGCCGACGGCGAGATCGCCGCCGCGCGTGCGGCCAAGAAGTTCGGCATTCCCTTCACGCTCTCGACCATGAGCATCTGCTCGATCGAGGACGTGGCCCAGCACGCCGGCCAAGGCTTCTGGTTTCAGCTTTACGTGATGCGCGACCGCGACTTCATCGAGCGCCTGATCGACCGCGCCAAGGCCGCCGGCTGCACGGCTTTGGTGATCACGCTCGATCTGCAAATCCTGGGCCAGCGCCACAAGGACATCAAGAACGGCCTGTCGACTCCCCCGAAGCCGACGCTGGCCAACCTGATCAACCTGGCCACCAAGCCGCGCTGGTGTCTGGGCATGGCGGGCACGCCGCGCCGCAAGTTCGGCAACATCCACGGCCACGTCAAGGGCGTGACCGACATGAGCAACCTGGGCGCCTGGACGGCCGACCAGTTCGACCCGCGCCTGAACTGGGGCGACGTGGAATGGATCAAGAACCGCTGGGGCGGCAAGATCATCATCAAGGGCATCATGGAGCCGGAAGACGCGCGCCTGGCTGTGGATTCAGGCGCCGATGCGCTCATCGTCAGCAACCACGGGGGGCGCCAGCTGGACGGCGCGCCCTCGGCCATCACCGCCCTGCCCGCCATCGTCGATGCGGTGGGCCAGCAGATCGAAGTGCACATGGATTCGGGCATTCGCAGCGGGCAGGACGTGCTGAAAGCCTGGGCGCTGGGCGCACGCGGCACCTACATCGGCCGCGCCTTCTTGTGGGGCCTGGGCGCCGCCGGCGAAGCGGGCGTGACCAAAGCGCTGCAGATCATCCACAAGGAACTCGACACCACCATGGCGTTCTGCGGGCATACCAAGATCGGCACGGTGGATCAGAGCATCCTCAGGCCCGGAACCTACCCGACAGCCTGAGGCCGCGCCAGCTTGCCGCCGCGCCTGCCAGCGCGCGCGGCCGCCAGCCATTTGCGCGATGGCGCCATGCCATCGCTTTTTTCATTTCCATTGAAGAGATCACCCATGTTCAACCGCCACGCCGGCCTGGCCGCGCTTTGCCTTTTTGCCGCCGTATCGGCGCACGCCCACGTGCCCTTTCTCAAGCCGAGCCAGTTCAACGTCGAGAACCCGCGCCTGCACGTTGAATCGGCCTTCACCGAATACCCTTTCCAGGCCGATTTCGCCATGGATTCGCCCAACTTCGCGCTGACCGCGCCCGACGGCACCGTCACGCCGCTGAAGGCCAGCGCCAGGACCAAGGCCGCCGTGTATCTGGAGCCGACGATTGACGCCGCCGGCACCTACC
Organism: Ottowia sp.; assembly: GCA_018060485.1. Taxonomy (GTDB): domain Bacteria; phylum Pseudomonadota; class Gammaproteobacteria; order Burkholderiales; family Burkholderiaceae_C; genus Ottowia. The sequence continues at coordinate 2,455 of JAGOVZ010000012.1, forward strand.
GCGTCAGCACCGGCGTGCGCACCGGGCCGCTGTACAAGGCCGTCGAGACGGCCGGCGGCAAGCTCTACTTTGCCGACGACATGAAGCGCGTGAGCGGCAAGCCGACGTCGATGATGTACTACAGCAGCGCCGACGTGTACCTGGCCAAGGGCGAGCCCGCCTACACGCCGCGGCCGCGCAACCAGGGCGTCGAGATCGTTCCGCTCACATCGCCCAACCGCGTAAGCGTGGGCAGCCCGCTGCGGCTGACGGTGCTGCAGGACGGCCAGCCGGCGCCGCGGGCGCGCGTCATCGTCGCCTACGACAACGAGCATTACCAGAAGCGCCGCATCGAAGACCTGTACGACGTCGAGAACGTGCGCGCCAGCAACATCACGGCCGACGAGAACGGCCAGTTCAGCATCACGCCGACGCGCGGTGGGCTGCTGTACCTGTTCGTCACGCTGCACAAGAGGGTGCAGCCCGACCGCTGGGAAAGCCACAACGCCGCGCTGACGCTGGAAGCGGCGCCGCAACCTTGATGCTATTCAATCGGTAGCTGCTGGCGCTTGTTTGTCAAGCGCTGACGGCTTAAACGACTGCGGTCCAGGCTGGGTGACGGGCGCGCTCGGCGCCGGCGCTCGCATGGACCTGCAGTCGGCCGTTGGCGTGCGTCGCCACAGGCGCTGACCAGCGTTCGCCGGGCGGTGGCAACACCCGATGTTGGGTGCGGCGCTCGGCATCGCACAGCAGCAGGCCGCGCAGCCGGCCAAGGCCGTCAAAGCTCGCGTCCTGACTGGCGTCGAACATCGGGTGGTCAAACAGGCCGCCTGTCTTGACCACATCGACAACGGCGGACACGTCATCGGCGTGCTGCTGGCCAACGACCGGCATCAGCCGGCGCTGGTAGACGGCAAGCCGAAACCGCGCTGCGCTGCGTGCAGGTCAGCCCGTGAAGGAACGCGCGTTCTCGCGCCAGGCGACTCGCCCATCCTGCCGGTCCTGCGGCGTGGCGTAAACGGTCAGCTGCCCGCCGACCATGGCCGCCACGGGATGGTGCCAGGCCTGGTCGTCGGGCGGCAGCACGGTGCGCGCGGTGTGGGTTGCGGTGTCGTAAACCCAGAGGCCTCGTATGTCGCCCAGACCATGGGAGGTGAGCTTGACGGTGGCCCGAGGATGCGCGTGCAACCCGCCCAATGGCACCGCGAAGCGGTGCGGGTCCAGCCATTCGCCTGCGTCGTCGATGCGGCTGCTCCCGTCGGAAGCGCGCGGCACGGCCATCGGGGCGCCATCGATCCAGAGCACGGCCCCACCGTCCCATTCGGCCAGGTCGCCTGCGAACAGCAGCGCGCAGTGCGTCTGGCGCTGTGAAAAGAAGGCCCTCGCGCACCAGTGATCCTGCTCTTCGGCCTCGCCCGCATCAGTGGCGGCATCCATGGCCCAGTGGGCGGTCCGAAAATCGGTGGCGCGTGCCGACGCCACCAAGGGCGGCAAGGGTGCGACGAACACGCCCTGATCCGGTCGCACACCACGGCTCATGGCACCCAGCAGCGTGGCGTACCAGGCGCGAATGGCGTCCGAGGTCGGCGTGGGCGGTTCGTCGGGATAAATCGTCATGTCACATCCGCGGTGTACCTGAGCCCGGCATCATCCCACCTTCGAGCGCCCCGCTCGAGCCGGCGGCTGCGCCAAAGTTCGAGAATGCGCAGTCGACAAGCGCGGTGCGACCGGCCTTGGCCAATGGCGTGCAACCCGTTCTCAGAACCAGGACTTGACCCAGTCGACACCTTTGCTGGCCTTGCCGGCAAGCCAATCTCTGGCGCCCGAGATTTCGGCACCGTAGGCCACCCCAACGCCAACCGCCAGGCCGATCGCGCCGCCGACCAGGGTGCCCGCAACCGGCACGACGCTGCCGATCGCGGCGCCTGTGGCTGTAGCGGCCGCGATCGAGCCCACCGCCACCGTCGCGTCGGCCGCCACGTTGCCGATCGCCTTCGAGTCCCCGCGCGCCAGGCCGTCGCGGTTCTCGTAGGCGGAGATGCCGGTCGCGACGACAGCGCCGACGCCCGTGGAGCCCAGCGCTCGCGTGGCGACAGTGCGGGTCACCGCGCCGGTGGTCGAAGCCGTGACCGCCGACTGCCCCAGCCGGGTCGCCGCGACTCGCTCGGCAGAGGTCTGAATCGTCCTGCCCACGGCCCGATCCACCATCGGCGTGACGGCACGTTCACCGGCCGCCGTCAACGCGCCCGCACCAGCCCCCACCGCCGTCTGGCGGCCGATCTGCGCGGCTTCTTCACCGGTGATCCGGCCGTCCCGCGCCGCCACCACGGTCGAGATGCCGAAAGTGGCAGCACCGCCAATTAGGCCGCCCTGTCGCGCCGTGGGCATCTCGAAGCCGGCGGCCGGTCGCGGAGCCGGCACGGCTTTGCCCGCCTTGATGTCGAAGCTCTTCATGGCCGCCTCAGGCGTGGCCATCTTTTCCTTGACGAAGTCTCCATAGGGTGGCTTGAAGGTCGACTCCGGCTGGCCGGATGCGACGTGTGCCTTGCGCGCGTCCTCGATGTATCCGGGCAGAGCCTTCTTCGCCGCCTCGTCGATGCGATCCAGTTCGTTGGGCGAGTACGCGCGGTCACCCAGGACGATGGAGCGCTCGGCAGGATGGCCCACTGCGTCTTTCACCACGCCAAGCTTTCTGTCGTCCATCAGGCCATTGAAGCCCTTGCTGGCGTCCATGGCGTTGATGCCTAAGCGCCGCGGCTCGGCCACGGTCCCACCCTCGCGCCAGCCCTTTTGCCTGCCCATCTGCGAATCGTCAGGATCGGTCTTCTTGAGCGTGTGCTGCGCTTCCGAGGTCACGGCATTGATGCTGCTCTTGGAGCTGTCCACGTGGAGCTTTCCGTCCGCCGTCTTGTAATAAAGGTCGGCGTCGAGATGGGCTTTGTCGATGGTCGGCAGACCGGTGGACGACAGATGGGTGCCGCGCTCGGGATCAAAGGCCAGCTTGGTGCCCGGCGCCAGTTGGTTCTGGTCGAGCACCTGGGCCGCCGCACGCACATGGGCCAGCGCCCCCTTGAACGTCTCGGTATCCGGGCTGGCGGTCGCCAGCGCCTTGAGCTGCTCGCGAAATTTGCTCGACGTATTGGGGTCAAAGCGCTGGTCTTCGATCGCGTTGCCCAGATGGAGCAGCGACGACCGGAGCTCCTTCTGGACCTTGGGATCGGCAATGTCTTGCCGGTTCATGGCTGCGCGCGCATTGCCGGGTGCGTCGGCCAGTGCCCTGGCATTGGCACCCCCCTGTGCGACACCGGCCGCCTTCTGAAAGCCCTCCATGGCGCGCGTTTGTGCCTTTTGCGGGTTGGCGGCGATACGGGCACTGTCCCAGGTGGCTGGGGCCGCGGCGCCGATCTGTGCGGCGGGTACGACGGAGTCGCGTGGATCGCGCTGCGGAATGCGCGGGCGCGCCTCCACTCGATCAGGTCCGGACATGGGCATCCTCTCAATTTCAGACCGCCCTATTGGACGCGCGCACTGTGCGGCTGAACAGTCCGGAGGACTCCCAGCTAGGATCGTTACCAGTCAGGCGGAGCGGGCTCAGATCCAGCGTCGCACCCGCGCCGCGTAGCGCGTGAAGGCATCGCCAAAGCGCTCCCGCAGCACGCGCTCTTCCGGCGCGATTTGCAGCAGGTTCAGCACCGCCACGAACAGCGGCAGGCCGACGAAGGCGGCCGCGTTGCCCAGCCACACGGCCCAGCCGGCCAGCACCAGCAGCATGCCCAGGTACATCGGGTTGCGGGTGATGCGGTAGACGCCGCTGGTGACGAGTGCGCTCGCCTTCTGTGGCGCCATGGGATTGACGGTGGTGTGCGCGCGATGGAATTCGAGCACGCCGGCCAGCGCGATCAGGCCGCCCGCCAGGGCGATGCCCAACGCCGCGCCCAGGCCCAGCGGCCAGGCGCCGGGCGGCCAGAGTTGCGCAGCGGGCACGGCGCGCGCCAGCCACCACATGAGGCCGGCTGCGGCCACATCGATGACCGGCGGCGGGATCTTGTGTTCGTACCAGCGGGACATGGCTTGGGTGCGGCTTAAGGTTTGCTCGGTGACTATGAATTGAATAGCTGCTCGCGCTTGTCCATCAAGCGCTGGAGGCCATTTTGCCCCACAAGCTCCAGCCTGGGCCGCTCCCACCCCCAGCGATTCCCCCTTAAAAACCCCGACCTCACCATCCGTTCGGGCTGAGCCTGTCGAAGCCGCTTGGCATGTCACGCATCACCAAGTCCTTCGACAAGCTCAGGACGAACGGGTGTTGGGTCGTTGTTTTGGGCTGGCTGCCAGTCCAGCACCCCTACTTGTTGCGCAGCAAGCCCTTCAGGGCATTTTGCAGACGCCGCGCGGTGGCCTCGTCGTGCGGCGCGGCCAGCACAGTGGCGACGTCCTGGCCCCAGGTTTGGGCCGGGGCCGGGTCGTTGCGGCGCGTCAGCAGCTTGAGCTGCAGCGCGCGGCGCGCGTCGAGCTGGTCGGCGGGCGTCGGCACCTCGGCGGCCATCTCCAACCGCAGCAGCGATTCGGCGGCCTGGTCGGCGGCGCCGGCGCCGGTGCCAATGGCCTGCGTCCACGACGTGCGCACGGCGGGGCTCACGGCGCGGCCAAGCTCTTGCACGCTCGGCACCTGATCGGGCTGGCGGTCGGCCCAGGCGCCCAGCAGTTGGGTCAGCGCCTCGCCGTGCGCTTGCGCGGCAAGCTTGCGCAATTGGGCCTGCGCCTGCTCGACGGCATCGCGCTGGGCGCGGAAGGCGGTGTCGCCCAGGCGCGGGCCACGGTCTTCGCGCGGCGGGCGGTCGCCAAAGCGGCCACCGGGGCCGCCGGGGCGGTCACCACGATCACCAAAACGGCCGCCGCGGTCGCCGCCGGGGCCGCCGCGCGCGTCGCGCCCACCCGGACGTGCACCCGGGCGGTCGCCGAACTTGCCGCCACGGCCGGCTGCAGCGGGTTCAGCGCGCTTGGCGCCGGGGCGGTCGTCGCCGCGCATGGCGACGAGCGGTTTGGCGGGCTTGGGCGGTGCCGCAGGCGCGGGCGCTTCGGCGGCAGCGGGGCCTTCGTCATCGCCGGCTGCATCGCCTTCGGGCGCTGCAGCTGCGGTATCGATTGCTTCGTTTTCAGGAGCTGCCGGCGCGGCGCCCTCGGGCGCTGGCGCCGCTTTTTCTTCAGATCCCGGTGCGCTGGCGGGTGCCTCTGCCGCCGCCTTGGGCAACTCGCCGCGCGTGGCGGCTTCCAGCTGCGCCATGGCGGCGCGGATGCGCTGCGCGTCGCCGCTGGCGTTGGCGGCTTCCAGCGCCTTGGCGGCGTCGAGCACGGCCTTGTCGTGCGCGCTCATGGCGGCGGCCTGCTTTTCGCGCTCAGCGCCCTTGCGGTTGAAGGCGTCGTCCAGCGGCTTGCGGAAGGCGTCCCACAGCTTTTGCTCGTGCTTGCGGTCGAGCGGAACGGCCTGCGCCTCGGCCTGCCAGCGCTGCTGCAGGGCGCGCACGGCGTCCACACGCAGCTGCGGCGCGGCGCCGAGTTGTTCGGCCTCCTGAATCAGTGCCTGGCGGCGCGCTGTACTTTGCTTTTGGGCGTTTTCCAGCGGCTGCGCGGCGGCGTGGATGGCGTCCTTCCACTGCGGTTGCAGCTCGGCAAACTGCTTTTCAGACAGGTGGCCGGCGTTGCGCCAGCGGTCGCTGAACTGATGGATCTGGCGGTTGAAGGCCTTCCAGTCGGCGCCCTCGCCTTGCGCGGCCTGGGCGGCGCCAAAGGCCTTGACCTCGTCGATCAGCGCCAGGCGCTGGGCGCGGTGTTCGGCGGCTTCGGCGCGCACCTTGGCCAGCCAGGCATCGACGTGCTGGTGCGCGGCGTTGACGGCGCGGTCAAAGCGCTTCCACAGCGCGTGGTTGGGCGCGCCGCCCTGGTCGGCGGCTTTCCATTCTTCGCGCAGCTTGCGGATGGTTTCCTGCAACTTGCGGCCGCCCATGGCGGGCACCATCTCGTCGTCGGCAGCGGGCGCGGCGCGGGTGGCGGCAGCCGCAGCGTCTTGGGCCGCGCCAGCCTGTTCGGTGACGGCCGTCGGCACGTTGGCTTCGGCGTTGGCGGCCGTGGCGCTGGCATCATCTACGGATTCAGCATTGTTTTCGGCTCCAGCGCTTGTCTGATCAGCGCGGGTAGCTTCGTTTTCTGTAGCGACCTGAGCCTGCTCCATCGCCCCGGCCTGTTCGGTGACGGCGGTGGCTTGATTGGCTTCGGCGTTGGCAGCTTCATCAACCGGCGCGACGCCGCCCTTGCCCTTGCGGCGCACCAGCAGCGCTTCAGCGCGGGCGACGAGTTGCTCGCGCACCTTGTCGGCGCTCCAGCGCTGCCAGCCTTCCAGCTCGCCGGCACTCACCAGCGCGGCGTGCACGCGCGCTTCGAGCGCGTCGTCGATCAGGCGGCCATGGGCTTTGAGCGACTGGCGCAGCGCCTGCGTGGCGCTGTGGGTGTTTTTGGTGTGACCGGCGGCGACGGCCTGCTCCAGCAGCATGGTGCCGGCTTCGACCGCCTTTTGCGCGGATGCGCGCTGCTCGGGGTCGATCTTCGGCTTGGCCGGCTTGTCGGCAGCGGGCGCAGCGGCGGGTGTTTCGCCGCGCGCGGCGCGGATCTCGTCGGCCCACACGGGCACGGGCGGCAGCGGCGCGGCGGCGTCTTGCGCGGCGGCCACTACCTGGGCCAGCGCGGCGCCAAAGGCATCCCACACGGCGGCGAGCTGGCTTTGCGCGGCCTCGAGCTGCGGCGGGTAGCGCACGTCCACGCTCAGCCACTGCGGGTCGGCCAGCAGCAGGCGGGCGTGGGCGCGCCATTGGTCAAGGTCGGCCTGCAGACCGGGCCGCTGCGCCTCGGCGTCCCGCCAGGGCTTGGTGGACAGCAGCTCGATGCGCTGCGCCAGCAGGGCGGCGGCTTCGCGCTGGACCATCACGCGCTGCTGCAAATCCTCGACTTTCTTGATGCGCTCGACGACCTGCGTGCGCAGGCTGGACAGCGGCTCGCGCGAGAGCGGCGCGCCGGCCTTGGCGGCGTCGCGCTGCCAGGCCAGGGCATCGGCGATGTTCAGGCGAGCCGATTGCAACAGCGCCAGCGCTTTCGATTCCCATTCGGCGGCCACCGCCTCTTGGCCCTTGGCGCGGCGCAGTTCCTCGAGCTTTTCGCGCAGCGCCTTGGCGGCGCCCTTGTCCTTGGACGACAGCTCCTTGAACACCTCCTGCATTTGCTCAGGGCTCGGGTCGGTGGTCAGCCAGTCGCGCACGCGCTGGGCGCGCTCGCCCGACGTGGCGGCCGAGAACACGCCGCCCGTCAGCGCGTCGAGCGGATGGGCTTCGGGCGCCTTGGGCGCGGCGGCCGCTTGCTCGGGTTGCGGGTCTTGTTTGTCGCGGGAAAAGGGGAACATGCTGTGAAGGTGGGAAGTCAACGGCGCACGCCGCCGGGCGTGCTGAAGGCGTGTATTTTCGCCGGGATTTGGGTGGGCGCCGGCGGGCAGCGCTTTAGCGGGCGGTCAGCGCCAGTTCGGCGCGCGGCGACCACGGGCCGGTGGCCGCTGGCGCAGCGCTGGCGGCGCTGGCCGGTGCGCTGGCGGGCGACGTGGCGCTGGCGCGCGGCGCGCCCAGAAACAGCCGCTCGGGCTGCAGCTTCTTGCCCGCCAGGTAGTCCTTGACGGCCACGCCGCGCTGCAGCGCCAACTGGCGCATGGCGTCGTCGCCGACGTCGATCTGTGCCAGCAGCAGCGCCTCCATCTCGGGCACCGGCACGTCGCGCGTCATGCCGATGGCGTTGCGCGGCTTGCCGGGCAGGTCGGCGCGGCGGTACAGCTGGCGCAGCAGGCGCGGGTAGTCGGCGTCGGCGACAGATGCTGAATCATTTCGGCCGCCAGCGCTTGTCTGACCTGCGCCAGCAGCTATGGTTTGTGCAGCATCCTGCGATGCGGCGGGCAGCGGCGCCGATGCGGCCGCGGCCGGCGCGGCGGCGCGCTGCTCGGCCGCCACCATGGCTTTCAGGCGCTCGCGCTTGTAGCCCTCGCGCTCGGCGGCCAGGCTGGACGTGCCCACCACCGTCAGCTTGAGCTGCGGCCGGTCGATGAGCGCCTTGGCCACCTTGTCGAGCTGCTCGCGCGCCTTCGGCTGCAATTGCGCGCTGCCGGGCGCAAAGGCCACGTTGGCCATGTCATCACCGCCCGCGCCGCCGCCCAGCGCTCGCGCCAGCAGCGTGAAGGGCGCGGTGATGGCGCGGCCAATCAGATTGACGATGGCCTTGACGATGATCGGTCCGACGGAAAACTGCGGGTCGTTCAGCGAGCCGCTGATGGGCAAGTCCAGATCGATCACGCCCTGGCTGTCGGCCAGCAGCGCGGTGGCCAGCTTGACCGGCAGGCTGGCCGGCGCGCCCGGCACCGGCTCGCCAAACTCCAGCTGGTTCAGCACCAGCTTGTTGCTGGCCGTCAGGCGCCCGTCGGGCTCGACCTTGTAGGCCACGTCCATGCTGAGCTTGCCGCGCTCGATGCCGTGGCCGGCGTACTTGACGGAATAAGGCGACAGCGGCGGCAGTTCCAGATCGGTGACCTTGGCCTGAATGTCCAGCGCCAGCGGCTTGGCCAGTGGGTTGAGCTTGCCGCCCACCTGCAGCGCAGCGGTGCCTTCGGCGCGGCCGGTGAGGTTCAGATCGGCCATCTGCGGCGCGCCGGCCGGGGCGACCGAGCTGAAGGCGCTCAAAGAGCCGTTCAACTCAGTCAAATCGGCCGAGTAGTTGGGGCGAATGAAGCGGTCGGAGAACAGCACGTGCCCGCTGGCCATGCGGATCGGCCCGAAGCGGATGACCGGCGCCAGCGGATCGAGTTGTTGGGGTTTTGGGGCGCTGGCGCTGGTCTGGCTTGCGCTGGCAGCTATTGAATTGCTAGCCTCGCCGTTGTTCTCGCCGGCTGCCGGCATGCCGGGCGCGGTACGGGCGGCGGCGGGTGCGGCGGCCGGGGACACGGCGGGCGCGCCATCCTTCGACTTGATCACGTCCTGCAGGTTGATGCGGCCATCGGGGTGAATGATCAGGCGCGCGTAGAAGTCACTCAGCAAGGTGTCCTTGACCTCGACCTGCGGCGGCTTGCCGGGCTCCAGCTGCACGTCGAGGCCGCCCAGCTTGAGCAATTTCCAGCTCAGCAGCTCTTCGCCCAGTCCGCCGGCACGCGTGCGGGCCGAGGGCGCCAGTGCGGCCTGCGACGCGGCGGCGCGCGGTGGAGCGGTCGCCGTGGTGACGCTGCCGCGCGTGGTGGCGGCGGGCGGCGCCGCGGCCTGCGGCCCGTCCGACGCGGCGGCGCTGCCGGGCCGGCTGTGGGTGCGCAGCTCTTGCACGCTGGCGTCCCCGCTCACGCGCAGGCGCGGGCCCGCCGTCAGGTGCGCGAAGGCGACGTTGCCCTTGAAGCTGGTGTCGGCACGCAGGATGTCGGGTTGAGCGCATCGCCAAAGTAGGGCTCGAAGGCGTGCACCGGCAGCCGCTCGGCATCGATCGCGCCTTGCGCCGTCAGCGGCGTCAGGCCGACGCTGCCGCGGCAGCTCAGGCGGCCGGGGTCGGTGCCGCCCCGGCCGCCCGGAATGCGGGCGATCAGGTTGACAGGAATCGGCGTGGCGCTGTTCAGATCGACCTGTTTGGCGTCGATGCGCAACTGGCTCAATTCGGCTTCCACCGGAGTGGGTGTGGCGGCGTCGCGCCAGCCAACGTTGCCGCCGGCCACGGCCAGTTCGCTGACCAGCACCTTCCACGGGAAGTCGGCCGCCGGGCCGCCGCGCGGCCGGGGCTTGGCTTTGTCCTTGGCGGCGTTGTCGGGCGCGGCGGCGCCGGGCGGCTGGCGCAGCCAGGCCTGGTACATCAGGGCGTTGTCGGCGCCGCGCTCCACCACCACGCGCGGCGTTTGCACGGCCAGCTTGCCGACGGTGACGGCGCGGCTGCGCAGGTCCACCAGCAGCTCGGCGACGTCGATCTGGCCGATGCTGGCCAGCGGGCCGCTGTGCTTGACGCCGCGCGCCGGGCGTGGCGGCGGCGCGGCGCTGGCGGCGGGCGTGGGGGCATCGGCCAGCATCAGCTGCCGCAGCGTGAGGCTTTCGGCCGCCACCTTCAACTCGGGCGGCAGGCCCTGCGCCTGCGGCGGCGCCCACCGCAGGCCGACGTGGGCGTCGAGGTCGCCCGTGAGTTGCGGCACCAGGTGCGGCGCCAGATACGGCGCGGCCAGCGCCAGCGGCAGGCCGGCGACGCGCGCGTTGACCTCAACCTCGCGCGCGGCGGCGGTGCCCTGGAATTCGATGGATGGCACGGCCGAGCGCGCGGCCGAGGCAGGCGCTTGCGGCGCGGCGGCTTCGGTGCCCGCGCCTTTGCGCGCCCAGCGCGGGGCGGCGGCGCGTGGGGCTGCCGCGTCGGGAATCGCCGGCGTCAGCCCCTCGGTGCCGACCAGCGCGGCCGAGCCATTGAAGCTGAGCGGTTGCGAAACCGGCAAGCCCATGCGCGCGGCGGTCAGCTCGACCTCGTTCAGCCGCACCACGGCGGCCGGCGCGCCGTCCACTGCCGTGGTGTCGTCGACAAAATCCAGCGTGCCGCCGTGCAGCGCCAGCTTGTCGATGGCGACCTGCCACGCGGGCGCGGGCGCGGCGGCGCTGGCGGCCGGGCGCGGCGCCGATGCAGCATCAGAAATGCCGCCAGCACTTGTGGGGCTTGCGCCAGCAGCTTCTGATTTTGTAGCATCAGCGCCGCCAGGTACCACCAGCAGGTTGAACTGCCCGTCCTTCAGGCGCCGCAGCGCCAGTTGCGGGCCGTTCAGCTCGACCGACGACACATGCACCTTGCGCTGCAGCAGCCGCACCTCGGCCAGCTGCACCTTCAGCGCGTCGAACGCCAGCGCGTCGGCGCCCTGCCCGTCCACCGATTTGAGCCCGCTGACGGCCAGCGCGCCGCTCAGGCGCAGCGAGGGCTTGGGCGTCTGCTCGAAGTCCAGCCTCAAGTCGGCGTCGACCACCGCCGATTGCAGCTTGATCGGCAGGCTGGCCGGCCAGTAACCCAGGTAGGGCTTGAGGTCGAGCTGGGTCAGGCGAAAGGCGGCGTCGGTCTGGCGCGAATCGGCAAACGGGAGCGCCTCGGCGCGCGAATCAAAGGCGCTGCCGTTGGCGACAAAGGCCAGTTGCGGCTGCACTTTGATCTGCCGCTCGGACGGCAGGTTGCTGACGAAGGGCAGCGTCAGGTGCAAGTCGCGCACCTCGTGCTGGCGTTTCACCGCGCGGTCGTCGAAGTCGATGCGGCCGCCGCTCAAATCGATGTTGTAAAGCGCAAAACGCGCCTGCTCGGTGGCTTCGACCGACTGGGGGCGCGCGGCCAGCTTGGCCAGGATGTCGTCGATGTCGTAGTGGCCGTAGCCCAGGTGCGCCAGGCGCAGGGCCGGCGCCTCGACCTGGATGGCATCGACCACCGGCGCCAGGCGAAAAAGCGATTGCAGCGCGGCGTTGGCGTAGATGCGCTTGACACTGAGCTGATCGGGCGCGCCCGCCGCGCCGGCCACCGCCACGTCGTTCAGCGTCAGCTCCAGCGTCCACGGCTTGAAATCCACCGCGCCGATGCGCACCGCGCGGCCGAGCTGCTCGCTGGCGATCTTCTCGCCCTGCCACTTGAGCAGCGGTGGCACCGCCAGCCAGCCCAGCGCCCACAAGCCCAGCAGCCCCGCCACACCATACAGCGCGCGCCGCGCCCACCGATTGGCCGGCAGCCAGCGGCGCCCGGCGGGGGAAGAAATGACCGATGGCGCGGCAGCCTCGGCTGCGGGCGCAGTGGAAGTGGATTGGGAATCGCCGTACATCTCTGACCGAATTGTCGTCTCAGAGCGTTCAACGTTTGTATCGAGACGCCGCCGACACCCCATCAAAAGCGGCCGCGCAGCAGGCCGCCCCGAATGGCCGCGGAGCAGGCCACACGGGGACGCCGTGGTCGGGGTCCCCCCGACCGCCAGCGTCGTCCCCCTCAGGGGGAAGGCGCGTCAGCGCCACAGGGGGAGCCTAGACACAAGAAAGCCCGGCGTTAAGGCCTTGGGCCTGCCCGCCGGGCTTTCAGGCAGCGTGACAAAAGCGTCGTGGTCTGCCTGGGTCCGCATCGGAAAGCTGGTTGTTTCCGGCTGCGGTGAAGGCAAGAGATTGCCTTCGATGGGTGGCTGGTGGGCTGCCATGTCTCGGTATCGACTACCAGAACCGGCCCCTGCCAACCGATGCCCGAGTACCTCGGACGCCTTCACTGTAGGCGCGGCCGGCGTCACGCGCCAGTCACGAATTTCAATCCCGCGCCCACCGGGCATTGCGTGCCTCAATCAACGAAACCGTGCGCTCGCGGGGCCGTCGCCGGGCTTGAAATGCGTGCTCCCAAGGCCCGAGCAGTCACGATTTGTAAGACTTGTCTTATACGAAAAATAGAATTTCAACTCCAACTTTCAGTATTGACCGGATATGTAACCGGCTCCTAGAATCCGCTTTTCCCGACAAAAATAGTGGGAAACCCTGATGCACATCGGTGGTCAGGGGCCGCGTGACGGCGAGATGCCGCACCCTTTGAGCGCCTGCTGTCACGGGCGCGCGCGGCGACAGAGAGCGCACAAACACAACGCGAGACGTCTTTCGCCAGCGCAGTACCCCGGCCCGTCGCCCCGACGCCGCCGACGGATGCTGGCCCTTCCCCCGGACGCGCCGCGCCACGATTAGGAGAGCTATGACAGCGTCTGGATATCTTGCCGCCACGGCGCGCGGCATCAAGACCTTTGCCGGTGACGTCGGTGAAGGCTTTTTCGAGATCACGCACAACACCTTGGCCCTGCTGGGCATTGTGGTGGTGGTCGTGGTGGCCCTGCTGGGCACCCGGCCCGACTTGCGTGCGCAGGGCGAACAGCGCCTGACCGCCTGGCTGACCGCACGCCAGGTGGCCGCCATGGGCATCACGCCCGAGCTGGGCGCCATTGAGCGCGCCACCGCCGCCAACCCGCGCGATTTGCCACGCGAGCAGGCCAACGTGGCCCTGTGGATCAGCAAGAAATACCGCGTGGCGCCCGAACCCGTCGCTGCGCTGGTGGCCGAGGCTTACGACGTCGGCCGCGCCAACAAGCTCGACCCGACGCTGATCCTGGCCGTGATGGCCATTGAATCCAGCTTCAACCCGTTTGCGCAAAGCCCGGTGGGCGCGCAGGGGTTGATGCAGGTGATGACGCAGATCCATTCCGACAAGTACGAGCACTTTGGCGGCCAGTACGCCGCATTCGACCCCAAGAGCAACCTGCGCGTCGGCGTGAAGGTGCTGAGCGAATACGTCACCCGCACCGGCTCGGTCGAAGGCGGCCTGAAGTGGTACGTGGGCGCCGCCAACCTGCCCACCGACGGCGGCTACGCCGACAAGGTGATGGCCGAGCACAGCCGCTTGAGCCAGGTCGCCAAGGGCAAGACGATCCCGCTGACCGACAACACGCCGGCCCTGCGCGCGGCCACCACGCCGGCGCCGTCTGCTGCGCCGGCTGGCAACGCGCCGGTCAAGGTCGCCGCGCTGTCCTGAACGGCACGGCGCGGGCCGGCGCCGCTTTGGCCGTCGGCTAAACTCACCGGGTTGCGCGACTGGCGATAAGCACCCCTTGACGGCGGTGCCGACGTGGGCCACCACGGGGAAGCGCACCGCCCGCTGCATGCAATGGGTGATCAGCCGTTCGCCTGGGCAGCCCTTGCACTTCAAGGGATCACCTTCTCGAAGGACTGCCATGTTCAACCGTTCCACGCACACCATTGCCGCCACCGACGCCGACGTCTGGGCCGCCATTCAGGCCGAGCACCAGCGTCAGGAAGACCACATCGAACTGATCGCGAGCGAAAACTACGCCTCGCCCGCCGTGCTGGCCGCCGCCGGCACGCAGCTGACCAACAAATACGCCGAGGGCTACCCCGGCCGCCGCTACTACGGCGGCTGCGAATACGTCGACGTGGTCGAGCAGCTGGCCATCGACCGCGTCAAGCAGCTGTTCGGCTCGCAAGCCGCCAACGTGCAGCCGCACTGCGGCGCCAGCGCCAACGAGGCGGTGTTCCTGGCCTTCCTCAAACCCGGCGACACCATCATGGGCATGAGCCTGGCCGAAGGCGGCCACCTGACGCACGGCATGCCGCTCAACATCAGCGGCAAGTGGTTCAACGTGGTGAGCTACGGGCTCAACGCGCAGGAAGCCATCGACTACGACGCGATGGAGAAAAAGGCGCACGAAACCAAGCCCAAACTCATCATTGCGGGCGCCAGCGCTTACTCTTTAGCTATCGATTTTGAGCGCTTTGCCAAGGTCGCCAAGGACGTGGGCGCGATCTTCATGGTCGACATGGCGCACTACGCCGGCCTGATCGCCGGTGGCCAATACCCCAACCCCGTGCCGCACGCCGACGTGGTGACCAGCACCACGCACAAGAGCCTGCGCGGCCCGCGCTCGGGCTTCATTTTGATGAAGTCGCAGCACGAAAAAGCCATCAACTCCGCCGTCTTCCCCGGCCTGCAGGGCGGCCCGCTGATGCACATCATCGCGGCCAAGGCGATTGCCTTCAAGGAAGCGCTGCAACCCGAATTCAAGCAGTACGCGCAGCAGGTAAAGAAGAACGCCCAGGTGGTGGCCGAGACGCTGACGCAGCGCGGCCTGCGCATCGTGAGCGGCGGCACCGAAAGCCACGTCATGCTGGTCGATCTGCGCGCCAAGGGCATCACCGGCAAGGAAGCCGAGGCCGTGCTGGGCAGCGCCCACATGACGATCAACAAGAACGCCATCCCCAACGACCCGGAAAAGCCCATGGTGACCAGCGGCGTGCGCATCGGCACCCCCGCCATGACCACGCGCGGCTTTGGCGAGACCGAAGCGCGCGCCACCGCCAACCTGGTGGCCGACGTGCTCGACAACCCGGGCGTCGAGGCCAACTTGAACACCGTGCGCGCCAAGGTGGCCGAGCTGACCAAGCGCTTTCCGGTGTACGGCGGTTGATGGAAACTACTGAATTGATAGCTGCTTGCGCTTGTCAGACAAGCGCTGGCGGCCTATTTGATTCATAGCCTGCATGCGCTGCCCGTTCTGCGCCCACACCGAAACGCAGGTCGTCGACACCCGCGTTTCGGACGAGGGCGACTTCATCCGCCGCCGCCGCCAGTGCGGCCACTGCGCCAAGCGCTTCACCACCTACGAGCGGCCGGACGTCAGCTTTCCCAGCATCGTCAAGAAGGACGGCCGCCGCGTGCCCTACTCGAAGCCCAAGCTGCAAGGCTCGCTTGACCTGGCGCTGCGCAAACGCCCGGTGAGCACCGAGCAGATCGACGCCGCCATCGAGCGCATCGAAGAAAAGCTGCTCAGCGCCGGCGCACGCGAAGTGCCTTCCAGCCGCTTGGGCGAGCTGGTGATGCGCGAGCTGAAGAAGCTCGACAAGGTCGCCTACGTGCGCTTTGCCAGCGTCTACCGCAGCTTCGAGGACATCGACGAATTCCGCGCGCTGGTGGACGAAGTGCGGCGCTGATCGCCCCGCCCGTTTGCGCGCAGGCGCTGCGTTTTTTGGGCGATGATTTCCGCCATGCCGACCGTGCCCGCCAGCCACTTTGTGCCGCCCGTGCGCGGGTGGCCACTGGGCGCGGCGGTGCTGGCGTCGGTGCTGCTGCACTCGGCCGCCTGGTTCTGGATTCAGCCGACGCGCGTGGCGCCGCGCGCGGGCGGAGCAGAAAAGCCGATGCGCATCAGCCTTCACACGCTGCCGCCGCGCCCGGCAGCGCCCGTTCCTGCGCCACCGCTCCCCCGCGCCACGCCACGTGCGCAGACCCAAGCGGCGCCGCCCGCGCCGCGCGCCGACGTGCGCCCGTCACCGCCTGAGATCGCGCCCCCGCTGGCCGCGGAGACGCCGCCCGAGCCGCCAGCGCCGGCCGGCGCGGCCACGCCGTCCAACATGCTCTACGTGCCCGCCGCGCTGGCCGATCAAGCCCCGGTGCCGCTGGGCGACTGGGTGCTGGCCGAGGAACCCTGGCCCGACGGCGTGGGCGCCGTGCAGATCACGCTCTGGATCGATGCAGAAGGCCGTATCGAGCGCACGCTGCTGCTCGGCGCGGCGGCCGACGATCCGCGTGTGCAAGCGCTGTTTGCGCGCATTGCCGACACGCCGATGCAGCCGGCGCGCGTCGGCACCGGCGACGTGCACAGCGTGATGACGGTGGAAATCTGGGATGAAACGACAAGCGGCTCCACCGTCTGGGGCACGGCGCCTGCGGACGCGGCGAGCGGCAGTGCCAGAACACTATCGAACAGATAGCTGCTGGCGCTTGATGGACAAGCGCTGGCGACCGATTTGACCTGAAACCCCTGATTCAGGCTGCTTCAAAAAACAGCCGGACGCAGAGATTTCGCAGAGGACGCAAAAAAGTCAAAGAAAACCTTTTTCTGGCTGTTCTTTCGCGTCCTCTGCGAATCCTTTGCGTCCTCTGCGTCCGGTCTTCGGTTTTCGGTTTCCGCAGCGCCCCAAAAAACTGGCGCCCAAGGCGCCAGTTTTGTCAGAGACCGTGGGCCACCCTCAGCGCGGCAGGTGCGCCATCACCCACTGCACGATCTGCGCCGGGTTGGTCATGGCGCCCGGCTGGCGCGCCACTTCCTTGCCGCCGACAAACAGCGCCAGCGTCGGGATGCTGCGGATGTTGTAGCGCCCGCCCAGCGCCTGCGCGGCTTCGGTGTTGACCTTGGCCACGCGCACCCGCGGCTCCAGGTCGGCCGCCGCCTTCTCATAAGCCGGCGCCATCATGCGGCACGGCCCGCACCACGGCGCCCAGAAGTCGACCAGTACCGGGATCTGACTGCGCGTGACGTGTTTGTCGAACGCCGCTTCATCGTCCAGCGCGACCGGGTGGCCGGTGAACAGCGGCTGATGACACTGGCCGCAGTCCGGGTGGCTCGCCAGTTGATCGGACTTGACGCGGTTGGTGGTGCTGCAGTGCGGGCAGACGATGTGCAGGGGTTCGCTCACGAATCGCTCCTTGGGTCGCGGTGTATCAGGCCGCCGGCGCGGCGTCGGGCGCCGGCTTGCGGCGCACGGCGTCGATCAGCGCGCGCGCCGCGACCTCGGCGCGCGTGGCGGCTTCGAGCGGCGAGCGGCACAGGCCGGCGTCGGCGTAGTGCAGGTTTTCGTAGAGGGCCGCAGCCACTGGGCTTTCGTCCAGCAGCGGCTGCCAGTCGACATCGGGGTCGGCCAGCATGTCGGACAAACGGGCCACCACGGTGCGGTACTGGTGCGCATCGACCGACGTGCGGCTGGCATCCAGCCGCTCCAGCAGCTGCGCCAGCACGGCCGCGGTCCGAGAGGGGGCTTGCAAGGTTTTCATGGCTCGCAAATGGGGGTCGGTGGCCTCAATTGCAAGGTGTTCGGGCCAGCGCAGGAACACTACGCTTTTCATAGCTTCTTGCGCACGCTGGACAAGCGCCAGGGCCTGAAAACACCATCAACCAATCAAGGGCGCCGCAGCGGATCGAGCAGCCGCCGCGCGCCCGCCTGATCGACCTCGTGCATCAGCGCCAGCAAGCGCCCGAGCTGCCCCTTGGGAAAGCCCTTTTGCGCGAACCAGCCCAGGTAGTGGCTGGGCAGATCGGCCAGCAGCGTGCCCTTGTACTTGCCGAAGGGCATGGCCCAGTCGACCAGCAGCTGCAGGTCGGCCGCCGCGTGCGGCTCGGGCGCTGCGTCGCTCACGCTGGCGGTTGGATCAGCCCAGCGCCTTGGCCAGCCGGCCGATGCCTTCCCGAATCTTGCCTTCGTCCGCCGTGGCAAACGACAGGCGCAGCGTGCTGAGATCAGGGTTGGCGCAATAGAACGGCGCGCCGGGCACGAAGGCCACGCCTTCGGCAATGGCGCGCTTGGCAAATTCGTTGCCGTCCTTGATCTTGCCGCCCGCGCCCGTGAGCCGCGCCCAGACGAACAGGCCGCCCTGCGGCTGCACGAAGTCAATCTCCGCACCCAGGTCATTGCGCAGCGCGTCGCCCATGGTCTTGGCGCGCGCGCCATACACCTCGCGCACGCGCGCCAGCGTGCCGGGCATGTGGCCGCCGGCCAGATACTGCGCGGCGGTGGCCTGCGCAAAAGTGCTGGTGTGCGCGTCGCTGAACTGCTTGCACATGGTCGCCTTGGCCAGCAACTCGGGCGGCGCCACCATCCAGCCCACGCGCAGGCCGGGCGACAACACCTTGCTCAAGCTGCCGCAGTGCACCAGCCAGTCGCGGCTGCCGGGCACCTGCGCCGACAGCGCCAGCAGGCTGGGCGGCGGCGGCGCGTCGAAGTACAAATCGCCGTACGGATCGTCTTCGATGATCAGCGTCTGGTACTTCACCGCCAGCTCCAGCACGCGCTTGCGGCGCTCCAGGCTCAGCATGGCGCCGCTCGGGTTGCCAAAGGTGGGAATCAGGTAGACGAACTTGGGCTTGTGTTCGGTGATCAGCCGCTCCAGCTGATCGACCTGCACGCCCTCGCCGTCGATCGGCGCGCTGATCAGCTCGGCGCCGTACAAGCGAAAGCACTGGATGGTGGCCAGAAACGTCGGCCCTTCCACAATGGCCTTGCTGTCCGGATCGACCAGGCACTTGCCCAGCAAATCCAGCGCCTGCTGGCTGCCGGTGGTGACGATGAGCTGGTCGGCCGCCACCTGGGCTCCCTTGGATTGCATGAACGCCGCCAGTTGCTCGCGCAGCGGCTGATAACCCTCGGTGGCGCCGTACTGCAGCGCGGCGCCGGGCTCGTCGATCAGCGCCTTGTTCACCGCCTCAGTGATGCCGTGCACGTCGAACATCGCGCTGTCCGGAAAGCCGCCCGCAAAGCTGATGATGCCGGGCTTGCCCAGCAGCTTGAACAGCTCGCGGATGGCGGAGGTTTCGACGTTATCGAGGCGTTGGGCAAAGGGGAAGGTCATGGCTTGGCTCGGGTTGATCCAGCGCCTATTTTCGCCAATCGCACGCTTACACTGCCCCGCGCATGACCCCCGCGCAAATCGAGACCTTCTTCGCCACCCTGCAAGCCATCAATCCGCTGCCGGCCAGCGAGCTGGAATACACCAGCGTGTTCGAGCTGCTGGCGGCCGTGCTGCTGTCGGCGCAGGCCACCGACGTGGGCGTGAACAAGGCGACGCGCCGGCTGTTTCCGGTGGCGAACACGCCGCAGCAAATCATCGATCTGGGGCTGGAGCGCCTGGAGGGCTACATCAAGACCATCGGCCTGTACCGCAGCAAAGCCAAGCACCTGATGGAAACCTGCCGCATCCTGGTCGAACGCCACGGCGGCCAGGTGCCGCGCACGCGCGCCGAGCTGGAGGCGCTTCCCGGCGTCGGCCGCAAGACGGCCAACGTGGTGCTGAACGTGGCCTTTGGCGAGCCGACAATGGCGGTCGATACGCACATCTTCCGCGTCAGCAACCGCACGGGCCTCGCGCCCGGCAAGACGCCGCTTGAAGTCGAATTGAAGCTGCTTAAGCGCGTGCCCGAGAAGTACCTGCCGCACGCGCACCACTGGCTGATCCTGCACGGCCGCTACGTGTGCGTGGCGCGCACGCCGCGCTGCTGGGAATGCGCGGTGGCGCGCTGTTGCGACTACCAGCCGAAGACGCCGGCGCCCTGAAAAGTCAACACGCCGGCGCGCGGGCCGGCGTGTCGGTCACTATGCAATTCATAGCTGCTCGCGCTTTTCCATCAAGCGCCAGCAGCCTTTTTGACCATTAATCGGCGTAAATCCCGGCCTTCTTGATGACCGGCCCCCACTTGGCGATCTCGGCCGTCAGGTGCGTGCGCAGGCCTTCGGGCGTCATCTTGTCGGCGCTGGGGATGTCGGAGCTGAGTTCGGCCAGCCGCTGCTTGACGTGCGGGTCGGCCATCGCCGTCTTGAGCGCGGCGTTCAGCTTGTCGATGACTTCCTTCGGCGTGCCCTTGGGCGCGTACATGCCGTGCCACACCTTGACCTCGAAGCCCTTCAGGCCCTGCTCGTCCAGCGTCGGCACATTCGGCAGCGAGCCCAGGCGGTTGTGCGTGGTCACGCCGTAGACCTTGATGCGGCCATCCTTGATGAAGGGCACGGTCTGCGTGGTCTGGTCGCACAGCAGATCGACCTGGCCGCCCAGCAAATCGTTCATGGCGGGGCCGGTGCCCTTGTACGGCACCGTCGTCAGCTCGACGCCCATCTGGCTCATGAACAGCAGGCCGCACAGGTGCGACACGGCGCCCAGGCCGGCGTTGGCCAGCGTCACCTTGTTGCCATTGGCCTTGACGTAGGCCTGCAGTTCCTTGAAGTTGTTGGCCGGCAAATCCTTGCGGCCCAGCAGCGTCATCGGCACGTCGACCACCTGGCCGATGTACTCGAAGTCCTTCAGCGGATCGAAGCTGAGCTTGCGGTACAGCGCCGGCGCGGTCGACATGCCCATGTGGTGCAAAAAGATCGTGTAGCCATCGGGCGCGGCGCGCGCCACCTTGGCGGCGGCGATGGTGCCGCCGGCGCCCAGCGCGTTGTCGATGATCACCGTCTGGCCGGTGATGGTTCAGTTTGCCGGGAGGCTGTTACAAAGTTCTTGGGCGGGAGAGGACTGTGCTTCTGAACAGCCTTGATGCTGTGGTGCAACATGCAGGGCATGAACAGCTAGGCGTATACCCTTCTTTTTCGCACGGGACTCAAGGAACCAACGCAAACGCCGATGCTCTGTATATACAATCGCGCACATGAAGAACCTTGTGGTATCCGCAGCAGTGCTGACAAAGTTGCGCGACAAGCATGCGGTCTCAGTGAGGGAGGTCGAACAGTGCTTTGAGAACCTTTGCGGCTTATATGTCGAGGATGATCGAGAAGACAATCGGACAGACCCTCCAACCTTGGCTTTCGTGGCTCCGACGAACCAGGGCAGAGCACTGAAGGTGGCTTTCATATTCATAGACGGCAACGTGCACATCAAGACAGCATTTGACGCCTCGCCAGAGGACATAGCTTTCTACGAGAAGCACGGCAAGTAATCATCAAACGGAGAGAAAACATGAGCAAGAAATCGAGCATCGAAGGAACAGCTGAGGCGTGGGAGTCCGGCGCTCTAGGCCGGTCTGATGCTCACGCTCGTCGCACCAGTGCAGATGTTGCACAGCAGATCGATGATGCACTTGGCTTACAAGCCATCTCGATTCGACTGCCAAAAGCGACGATTGAGACGTACAAAAACCTTGCGCAGATTCACGGCGTTGGGTATCAACCGCTAATGCGGGATGCCATATGCCGATGGGCAGAGGCTGAGCTCAAAATGCTCTTGGTTGGAGCTGTTGAGGCGCAGAGAGCAACAAAGAAGTCAGCATTGAAAGTTGGCCACGATTTGCCAGAGGACTCGCCGCCTTTGAAGAAAGCAGCTTGAGTCAGAAGGCCCGCTTAGGCGGGCTTTTTTATTGCTCCATCGTCTCCGACATCACCACGATGTCTTCCATGCTCCACAGGAAGTCAGTCACGCCCGCTTCCATGGCTGGCGTGGTCTTGATGCTCTTATGAATCTTCACGAAGTTGTAGACCATGAAGTAGAAGCTGACCGCGTGCATGTGGTTCTCCAGCTTCTTGCTGAAAGCGTTGGTCAGTCGCGTGAAGCGGCGCATACCCATCCGCATGCTCAGGTTCGCACGCTCAACGATTGACGTGCTGATGTCGGCCTCTGCCGGGCTTCCGAACACGCGGATTTTTTCAACGCTGGTCATCGTGGCCGGGCTGTAGCGGCGCTTCGCTTCCTTCTGCATGGCTTCGCCTGCATAGCGCTTGTTCAGCATGCCGTAGTCCACGTTGCCACGGAAAGCCTTTTCAACGGCATCGACGTAGGCATTCAACCCATCCGTGGTCAGTTGCACGCGGTTCGCAAGGCGCGGCGCCAGATCGGCCATGAAGTCCTCCGCGCAACGAGCTGTACGGACGCCGACCAGCCAGCAAGGCATCAGCTTTGTATCGGGGTCAATGGCGGTGAAGGTGTAGCAGTCACCATAGTCTGCATGGGCGTCGTCGTCGCGCACGTTCTTTTGCTTCGCGCCGACGAAGGACCAGATTTCATCGCACTCGATGCGCTTGCAAGGCAGGTTGACCATGACGCGATCTTGGTATGCAGCGCATGCGTGGCCGACTTCCGCCAGCAGCTTCAAAACCGTGTTCTTGCTCTTTCCAGTGATCCGCGCTGCAGCGTTGATGCCTGCACCTTCGGAGAGGATGTTCAGGATGGCAACACGGTCTTGGATGGAGAGCTTGTTCATGGACTGCTTTCGTATAGGTCAGTTTGAATCATATTTTGTAACCGCTCAACAAGCAAGCATTTTCCGATGAACGGTGCTTACATTATCAGCAAGCATACAAATACAATGCAAGCACTTTCTGAAAGGAGTCTTGTGATGGACGAAGAGAAAAAGGAACTGACTGGACGCGCTAAAGGTGGTGCTGTGGTTGCCGCCAAGATGACGCCCGAGCAGAAGGCCGAACGGGCTAGGAAGGGTGCACAAGCAAGGTGGGGGGAGAAGGTTCTAAAAGCCACCCACGGGTCTGCAGACCACCCTTTGCGCATTGGCGATCTGGAAATCCCCTGTTACGTGCTGGAGGATGGACGGCGCGTCCTGTCTCTTGGCGGGATGGTTAAGGCCATGGGAATGACCATCGGCAGTGCAGGTGGTGGGGAGGGTGATCGACTGACCAGTTTTGCCTCTGGGAAAGCCATTTCTCCCTTTATTTCCAATGACTTAGCGAGCAGGATGAAGTCGCCAGTTCGGTTCAATGCTCCGACTGGCGGAACACCGGCAACAGGGTATGAGGCAACGATCCTTGCAGACCTTTGCGACGCCGTTCTGGCAGCGCGGAAGGCCGGCGCGCTGCGCCCGCAACAGGAACACATCGCGCACCAGTGCGAAATTCTTGTGCGTGGTTTTGCACGGGTCGGCATCATCGCTCTGGTGGACGAGGCCACCGGCTACCAGTCGGAGCGAGCCAAGAACGCACTTGCAACGATCCTTGAGGCGTTCATAGCAAAGGAGCTTCAGCCGTGGATTCAGACCTTTCCGACGGACTACTACCGTGAGCTTTTCCGCCTGCGTGGCCTCAGCTTCCCTACCGCATCAGTCAAACGCCCCCAGTACTTTGGCGTTCTGACAAATGACATCGTTTACAAAAGACTCGCCCCTGGAGTCTTGGAAGAGCTGCGCCGTGTAACACCACGAAACGACGACGGGCGGCCAAAAGCAAAATACTTTCAGAGCCTGACCAGCAATACCGGGTATCCAAAACTGAGGGAGCACCTTGGAAAGGTCGTGATGCTCATGCAGTTGAGCAAGGACTACAACGAATTCAAACAGCGCCTAGAGCAGTATCTGCCTGTGTACTCACCCCAGCTTACCCTTGCACTAGATGCCCCGCAGCAGGACATGGATGACGAAGGAAGCGGCCTCTAGCGCGTTTTAGCATCACCCTTCTTTGCCGCCGCCGCGCCCTTGGTCTCCTTGGGCGCGGCTTCTTTTTTGGGCTTCGGCTGCTGCTTTGGCTTCTCGCCAGTGGCACGCTGCACCACGTCGAAAGCGATCTGTGAAAAGTCTTTTTTCGGCATGCAGGTAGGCTAGCACGCGGGGCAGTCTGGGGCTAGAGTTTGTAAATTCTCTGGCTCTCAAACTGCACCACTACCGTCTGGCCGAGCGCCTTGCCCATCGGCACGCCAATCAGCCGCGCCACCACGTCGGTCGGGCCGCCGGCCGAGAACGGCACCACCACGGTGACCGGCTTGGCCGGAAAGGCCGCCTGCGCCACCG